>DAIDKD010000032.1 GCA_027451065.1 Bacillaceae bacterium
AATTTCTTTCCACTCACTTCATCAATATGTTCATAAACATTCTCTAATGTAGAAAATTCCTTCAACAACTTAATAGCTGTTTTCTCCCCAACGCCGGGAACCCCAGGAATGTTGTCTGACTTATCTCCCATCAGGCCTTTCATATCAATGATTTGACTCGGTGTCAGTTCATATTTTTCAGCAACGAAGGATGGAGTATATTTATCTACCTCTGTAATTCCTTTTTTTGTAATAGCAACTGTGGTTTTCTCTGAGACAAGCTGCACCATATCTTTATCTCCAGATACAATTGTTACTACTAAGCCTTCAGCTTCCGCTTCTTTGGCTAAAGTCCCGATGATGTCATCTGCTTCATAATCTGGCAATTCATAGCTTGCAATAGAGAAAGCATCCAACATTTGCCGAACAAAAGGAAATTGTTCTGATAACTCAGGTGGCGTTGACTGTCTTCCCCCTTTGTACTCTTTAAAAGTTTTATGGCGAAATGTTGTTTTTCCTGCATCGAAAGCAACCAAAATATGGGTCGGATTTTCCTCCTCTATAATTTTCATTAATATATTGGCAAATCCATATATTGCGTTTGTATGTATCCCTTTATTATTATTCAATAAAGGTAATGCAAAAAAAGCACGATATATAATACTATTTCCGTCTATTAACACTACTTTTTTCATTCTATTCCTCCTAAGCCGTTATCCACAGATTTTTCTAATCTTATTTTTTCGGAAGCGTAATAGTGAACTCGGTTCCTTTCCCTACCTCACTTTGTACCTCAACAATTCCGTGGTGAGCCTCTACTAAATGTTTTACAATTGCTAGTCCAAGTCCTGTTCCACCAGAATCTCTACTGCGGGCTTTGTCTACACGATAAAATCGCTCAAAGATTCTTGGAATTTCTTCTTTTGCTATTCCAATTCCTGTATCCCGAACTTTTACAATGACGTTTCCTTTTTCACCTTTCAAACATAAAGTAATTTCCCCATGTTCTGGTGTGTATAGAATCGCATTGTTGACAATGTTAAGGAAAACTTGCTTTAAACGCGCTGGATCACCTAGCATATACATGTTTTTTTCAACATCAAGATGAAATGCTAGCTGTTTTCTTTCCGCTTTTTTCTGCAACAAAACATAGATTTCCTCTAGCAGCTCTGATAAATGAACTTCTTTTATATTTAATTCAAAGCCAACCTGTTCGATTTTTGATAGGTCTAGGAGGTCCTCTATTAATAGTTGCATTCGTTCACTTTCTTTTAGAATAATTGATAAGAAATATTTTCGAAGCTGTTCATCTTCCATCGCACCATCAAGTAATGTCTCTGAAAATCCTTTAATAGATGTGATTGGGGTTCGTAGTTCGTGAGATACATTGGCAACAAAATCTTTTCGGACCTGCTCTAGCTTCTTCAGCTCATGGATATCATGAAACACAAGAAGAATGCCATTCCATTCTTGATTGTTTCCAATAATCGGTGCTCCATATACATCAAATTCTCGTTTTTCAACTTTCGTCGATAGGACATACTGTTTTCTAACTGCTGCTTCAGATAGAAGGACTTCTTCTGCTAGCTTAATAACCTTTCGATTGGTTATGGCTTCATAAAAAAGTTGATGTACATGTTCTACTTGGTCAAATTCAAACCACTCTTTATACGCTTTATTGGTTAAAGTAATATACCCTTTCCCATCAATTAAAGCAATGGCACTCCCTACATTTTCAATAAGGGTAGACAACCTATCCCTCTGCATCTCATCATTAGCCTTCATTACTTGTAAGTTTCTTGCAAGTTCATTAATCGCTTCACTTAACATTCCCATTTCATCTATTGATGCTTCGTAAGATCTTGCTGAATAGTTACCGTTTGCCAATTCAATAGCTGTGTTGGTAATGGATTCAATCGGTTTTATATATTTCTCAATTAATTTCAATACTAACATAGTAATAATGAAGAGTGCTAATCCTAATCCCGTTATTAAAAGAAACCAAATCTCTTGTCCCAAAAGGATACCCAAACTGACTAGTACGATAATAATGAAAGCAATAAGGATCGACCAGAGCTTGAAGCGAAACTTATTCACTTTGCCCCTCCATTTTATATCCCAATCCTCTAACAGTTTTTATGTAGAGAGGCTTTTTAGAATTGATTTCAATTTTATCCCGCAAATGACTGATATGTACGTCCACTATTCTTGTATCGCCAGCAAAATCATAATTCCATACAGTATTGAGCAAGTGATCTCTCGTTAATACTTTCCCTTTATTCCTACTCAAATACAACAATAATTCAAATTCTTTCGGTGTTAATTCTAATTTTGTTCCTTCAAAAAATGCTTCATAATTATCCGGCACAACTTCTAGTTGTCCAATTTGGATTTTATTGACCTGTTCGGTGGCCTGATGAGGTTCCACGTATACCTTAACTCTTCGCAAAATCGCCTTTACCTTTGCGACTACTTCTCTTGGACTAAAAGGCTTCGTCATGTAATCATCAGCACCTAACTCTAAGCCCAACACCCTATCAAATTCATCATCTTTTGCTGTCAGCATTAAAATAGGAGTCAACACTTGCTGATTGCGTAACGTTTTGCAAACTTCCATTCCATCAATTTTAGGTAGCATTAAATCTAATACAATTAAATCTGGTTTTTCAGTTTGCGCCTTCTTCAATCCTTCTTCACCATCTGATGCTGTTAACACCTCAAATCCTGCTTGCTGCAAATTAAATTGAAGTAGTGTCAAAATAGGCATCTCGTCATCAACTACTAAAATACGTTTCGTCATTGCGCCCTCCCGTATTACATTTTTCATACTTTCTTTATCATACTATGAATTATAGGAATCCTCAATACGAAGGTAAATCAGAGCACAACAAACGCATGAAAGTTTCTAGCATCAGTTTGTCGTGAAATCAAGGACAATAGTACATAAGAAAAACGGACAACCTTTAGGAGTTGTCCGCGAAAAGCAATGGTTATTTTTCAACAGAAAATCAAACCAAGCAATACAACAGTTGTCTAGACGAATCAAAATTGTTCTATTCAACAGGCTGTATGGATTGAGTGTCCTTTGTCCCATTCAGAGAGCCCACACTCATATTTTTAATGAGTGCATCTGCAAATTCTGAACATTTTACTTCTTTTGCTCCATCCATCAATCTAGCAAAATCATAGGTAACTACTTTGGAAGCAATTGTTTTCTCTACTGCTTCCGTTACAAAATTAGCAGCTTCTGTCCATCCAATGTACTCTAGCAACAAAACGCCTGATAGTAACACAGAAGATGGGTTTACTTTATCCAATCCTGCATATTTCGGTGCTGTTCCGTGAGTAGCTTCGAAAATTGCATGACCAGTCTCGTAGTTAATATTTGCTCCAGGTGCTATGCCGATTCCCCCTACTTGAGCAGCCAAGGCATCAGAAATATAGTCACCGTTTAAATTCATTGTTGCGATTACATCAAACTCTTTGGGACGAGTAAGAATTTGTTGTAGAAAAATATCAGCAATTGTGTCCTTAACAATTATTTTTCCATCAGCCTCAGCTTGTGCCATTTGCCTTTTTGCTTCTTGTATTCCTTCTTTCTCAGCAATTCGGTCATATTGTGCCCAAGTAAATACCTTATCAGCAAATTCTTTTTCAGCTACTTCATAACCCCAGTTCTTAAAAGCACCTTCTGTAAACTTCATAATGTTACCTTTATGAACAAGGGTCACTGATTTACGGCCTTCTTTTATGGCATATTGAATCGCTGCACGAGCGAGTCGTTTTGACCCTTCTTCTGAGATTGGCTTTATACCGAATCCAGATGTTTCTGGGAAGCGAATTTTCGTTACACCTAATTCATTTTGTAAAAAGGCTAGTAACTTCTTCGCCTCTTCACTTCCCTCTGTATATTCAATACCAGCATAAATATCTTCTGTATTTTCACGGAAAATAACCATATTCGTATCTTCTGGTCGTTTTACTGGTGAAGGCACTCCTTCAAAATAGCGTACTGGTCGTAAGCATACAAATAAATCTAACTCTTGGCGAAGGGCTACATTCAACGATCGAAATCCTCCTCCTATCGGTGTGGTAAGGGGTCCTTTGATGCCAATGATATACTCACGGATAACATCTAACGTTTCCTGTGGCAACCACTCCCCAGTTTGTTGAAAAGCCTTCTCTCCAGCTAATACTTCTTTCCAAACAATTTGCTTTGTTCCGCTATATGCCTTTTCAACCGCTGCTTCTAAAACACGAGATGCAGCGTTCCAAATATCAGGACCAATCCCATCTCCCTCTATATAAGGAATGATTGGTATATTAGGCACTTGCAACACTCCGCCTTTTACTGTGATTTTTTCTCCAATTGTCATTTTTGATTCCTCCCTATTTTATCTTTGTTCTAACGGAATATAGACTTGTTTATCCGGTCCTACATACTCAGCACGCGGGCGAATCAACCGGTTGTTTTCATATTGTTCTAAAATATGTGCAAGCCATCCGGAAGTACGGGAAATAACAAAGATTGGTGTAAATAAATCATGTTCGATGCCAAGGGCATGATACATGGAAGCAGAATAGAAGTCTACATTTGCTGGGAGATTCGGTTTTTCCACTTTCATTATTTTTTCTACTTCTACACTCATGTCATACCATTTTGTATTTCCTGTAAGAGCCGATAATTGACGAGACATTTCTTTCAAATGCTTTGTACGAGGATCACCGTTTCGATAAACCCGATGCCCAAACCCCATGATTTTCTCTTTATTTGCCAGCCTTTCTAAAATAAATTGTTCTACATTTTCTATTTCGCCAATCTTCTTCAGCATATTCATGACACTTTCATTGGCACCACCGTGAAGGGGTCCTTTCAACGCACCAATTGCAGCTATCACTCCAGAATAAATATCCGACAATGTTGCTACACAAACTCGCGCTGTAAATGTAGATGCATTGAATTCGTGGTCTGCATGTAAAACAAGTGCTTTATTAAATGCTTCTTCTTCTAATTCATTCGGCACTTTACCTGATAACATGTATAAAAAGTTCGCTGCAAATCCCAAATCTTTACGAGGCGTAATTGGATCCAGCCCTTTACGAACTCGTGAAAACGCTGCAATGAATGTAGATATTTTCGCCTGTATTCGAATTGCTTTTAAGTAGTTAGCCTCGTCTGTCATCACATCGGCATTTCTATCATAGAATGAGAATAGGGACACTCCGGTTCTTGCAGCAGCCATTGGATTAATATGGTTTAAAGAAATGCCTTTCAAATAATGAACCATGTCAGAAGGAATTCGTGCATGCTCACTTAAATCTTCTTTTAATTTCTCTAACTCTTCTTGATTCGGTAATCTTCTATTCCACAACAAATAAATAACTTCTTCATAACTGGCAAACTCTGCTAAGTCATCAATAGAATAACCTACATAAGTTAACACATCATCAATGATAGATGAAATAGATGTTGTATTCGCTACCACATCTTTTAACCCTTCAATAGCCATAAAAATCTCCCCCTTGCATGTATTCTCCCATAAAAAAATACTTTTGTACTAATCAAATTATAAAGAAATTTCTAACTTTTGTGAAGTAAAAGGAATTTCTAATAAAAATCATGGTGTTAGATATGGCAATTTTGCCATATCTAACACCATGATTTATTTTAACAAGGATATAACACTCAGCACCCAGTAGGCTATTCCTGCTCCGATGACCGGACCGACTGCGACTCCTTTAAATACTGCTACAGAAAGAATCGTTCCTATTACCAAAGCAGCTGTAATTGACGGATCTGTTGCTAGTAGCCTTACTCCATCTTTTGCTAAAAGTGCTACTAAAATCCCTGAACCAATTGCAACCCAAGCTGTGTACGACCTTGTAGCATCTAATAATTGCTTGAAACCAATTTCTCCCGTAGCAATAGGTATTAATACTGTAACGGTAATAATCGTTACTCCAAGGTTGATGCCATTTTTCTTCAAATATGGAAAAACACTTTCTCCCAGAGGAGTAATTCTCAGGAAAAATAAAATAGCAATAGCAATCATAAGTGAGCTGTTTCTTGCTACTAGTCCGATAATGAACAATATAAGTAAAAATAATATTGGTTGTGCAAACACCGAAGACATCCTCTCTCGTTTTTCCAGCAGGTGAAAAGAAAGACTGAACAACCTTTCTTTTCACCTGCTGGAAAAAAATGTATAATGATTTATGAATTGTCATATATCTAGATAATCCCTGATGGGAAATTTTAGAAAAGAGGGGAAAAATGCCACACAATAATTTTTTTCAAGTAATGTATCGCTTTTTATTCCTTCTTGCTATTGTTATTGGTGGTCTTTATGCTCTTTATAAAATATCCTCTTATATGTACCCATTCATCATTGCTTTTATATTAGCATATTTTATGAATCCACTGGTAGATATGTTAGAACAAAAATTAAAAATTCCCCGCGCCTTTGCAAGTATTATTTCCTTATTCATTATTTTTAGTGCCTTAGGAGGCTTACTTACACTTTTTATTGTTGAAATGATTAATGGAACCCAGTTTCTACTGAATGTTGTACCGCGGTATCTTCAATCATTTGTAAAGCTAGGGGAGACCTTTGTTTTAGAGCGGATTTTTCCAATATATGAAAATATTCTTTCCCGATTTAATGAGCTAAATGAAGACAATCAAGCAGCTGTCGTTAGTAATATTCAAAATTTCGGAGACTCCGTTGCAGATTGGGGAACCCGCATCGCCACCAATGTTTTACTTGGAATAAGTGCTGTCATTAGCTCTTTTCCTACAACAATCACCGCTCTGTTTATCTCTTTACTAGCTACTTTTTTTATTAGCAAAGACTGGGACAAACTAATGCAGTTAAAAGAGCAAATCCTTCCAAAAAAGGTCATACAAATCTGGAATGATGTCTTTCAGCAACTACGCAATGCCCTTTTAGGATTTATGAAAGCTCAGCTAACCTTAGTTGCATTGACAACAATCACCGTATTCTCCGGTCTCATACTTTTACGCGTTCCCTATGCCTTTACTATTGCACTTATTATCGGAATTGTAGACTTACTTCCTTATTTAGGCACTGGATTCATCCTCATTCCATGGATAACTTACTCATTTATCGTAGGCAATAGAGCGTTCGCAGTTGCTTTATTAATACTATATAGCCTTATACTAGTACAACGTCAAATGATGGAGCCAAAAGTGATTTCCACCCACATCGGTATTCACCCTCTTGCTGTCCTTATCGCTGTTTTTCTAGGATATCAACTATTTGGTTTTCTCGGTTTTATTTTTGGACCTACTATTATCGTTATCCTTGAAAGCCTTCGGAAAGCAAAAGTATTCCATTACATTTGGAAGTTTATTTTGTAATAAATGGTCCCAGCCCATTTGTTACAAAATAAAAAAGAAGAAAACCCAAGTTTTCTTCTTTTTTGCGAGGGAAATTAGTTCAGTCCGCCTTCACCAACTATTTGTACTTTCATCATGTTTGTAGTACCTCTTGTACCAAATGGAATTCCTGCTGTAAGTACAATTGTTTCACCGTCTTTAATGATTCCAGCTTCCTTCACAGCGTCTACTGATCTAACAATCATATCATCAGTAGATGTTGCTTTTGGAGCTACGATTGCTTGAACACCCCAAGAAACTGCCAAACGACGTTGTGTACCTGCATCAGATGTTACAGCGATAATCGGAGCTTCTGGGCGATACTTAGAAATAGCACGAGCTGTATATCCACTTTCAGTAGCCGTTACGATTGCTGATACGTCCAAGCTTGCAGCAGTGTAAGCAACTGATTGGCCAATCGCATTGGTAATACTCGGCTCAGTAGCTTTTGTACGTTTCTTTAAAATACTTCTATAGTCTAAGCTTGCTTCAATTGTTTCAGCAATTGTTGCTTGCATAAGAACTGATTCAACTGGATATTTACCAGCAGCAGTTTCTCCAGAAAGCATTACTGCATCTGTACCATCTAAAATTGCATTGGCAACATCACTTGCTTCCGCACGAGTAGGACGTGGGTTTTGTTGCATAGACTCTAACATTTGTGTAGCTGTTACAACTGGTTTACCAAGGTCGTTACATTTTTTGATTAAACGTTTTTGTACTAAAGGTACTTCTTGTGGAGGAATTTCCACTCCCATGTCTCCACGAGCAATCATTAAAGCATCAGAAACTGCTAAAATTTCATCGATATTGTCAATACCTTCTTGGTTCTCGATTTTCGGCATGATATGAATATGTTCTGCGTCATGCTCTTTTAATAACTCACGGATTTCTAATACGTCGGCTGCTTTACGCACAAAAGAAGCTGCAATGAAATCCACACCTTGCTCAATACCAAAGATAATATCTTTTTTGTCTTTCTCTGTGATTCCAGGTAATTTGATGCTTACGTTCGGCACGTTTACACCTTTTTTATTTTTTACAGTGCCACTATTTAACACTTTTGTTCTAATGTCATTGCCTTCTTTTCCGATAACTTCTAATTCAATCAGACCGTCATCGATTAAGATTTGTGATCCAACCTCTACATCATCAATTAATCCAGCATATGTTACTGAGAATTTCTCAGCTGTTCCCATTACTTCTTCCGTAGTAATCGTTACCTCTGAACCCATGACTAGTTCAGCTTTACCACCTTCAAAGTCGTTTGTACGAATTTCAGGGCCTTTTGTATCTAAAAGAATGGCTACTGTTTTCCCAGTCTTTTCTGATGCTTTGCGAATGTTTACAATACGTTCTCCATGCTCCTCATGGGAACCATGCGAAAAATTCAAACGAGCTACATTCATTCCGCTTTCCATTAATTCACATAGTTTTTCAAAACTTTCACTTGCTGGCCCAATAGTACAAATAATTTTTGTCTTTCGCATACTCATATTCATATTTCCCTCCATAAGCTCTCAACTTATTTATGTAACTTTAAATAGATAACTCTTTAGACAAACGGTACATCTCATCATCAATTGTATGTTTTTGAGAAAGTGCCTCAATAATATCGTGGTCTACTAACTGGTTGCTTTGAATACCTACACACCGTCCACCTTTACCTTCTAATAATAATTCAACAGCTCTTCCGCCAAGACGGCTTGCCAGTACACGATCCATTCCACTTGGTGCTCCACCACGCTGAACGTGACCTAATACTGTGTAACGAGTATCGAATCCAGTTTCTTTTTCAATCTGTTTTGCAAAATCATACGCACTTCCTGCACCTTCAGCTACCACAATAATATGGTGTTCCTTGCCGCGCTCACTACCTTGCTTCAGCTTAGCAATTACTTCGTCCATATCAAATTTTACCTCTGGAACTAAAATAGATTCTGCCCCATCAGCTATGCCGCTCCACAATGCAAGGTCTCCTGCATCACGACCCATTACTTCAATAACGTATGTACGTTCGTGAGAAGTTGCAGTATCACGAATTTTATCAATTGCATCAACAACAGTGTTTAATGCTGTATCAAAGCCAATTGTGAAATCTGTTCCTGGAATATCGTTATCAATTGTTCCTGGAACACCGATACACGGGAAACCATGCTCCGTTAGTTTCTTAGCTCCTTGATAAGAGCCATCTCCACCGATGACAACTAACGCCTCAATACCATGCTTCTTTAAATTTTCAATTCCTTTTAATTGTCCTTCTACTGTTTTAAATTCAGGGCAACGAGCTGTATAGAGCATCGTACCACCACGTTGGATAATATCTCCTACACTGCCAACATCTAGTTTTTCAACTCTATCCTCAATTAAACCTTGATACCCATGATAGATACCATACACTTCTAATCCATGGTAAATCGCTTTACGAACAACCGCTCGTATCGCTGCGTTCATTCCCGGAGCATCTCCTCCACTTGTTAATACGCCGATTCTTTTCATTACATAATCACCTCAATCATATAATTCCCTTACTTACTTTTGATATGATTTAAAAATACCATGAAAATACTGCACAAGACAATAGTCAAAAGTGACAAATTTCGCAAAGAAGCTAAACTTTCAAAAAAATTTTTACTTTTTTTACTTAAAAACATTTTTCACATACAAATTTATTATTTCTTTTCAAGTTCATTTTGATACGAAAAAATACCAATTTGATTAAATTTTTCATGACGTTGTGTTATTAGCTCTTCCTCACTTAATAATAAGAGAGATTCAAGAGACTCCTTTAATATTTTGTCAATATAACTTACTTGCTCATGGATATTTTTATGGGCACCGCCCTTTACCTCGTTAATCATACCATCTATAATACAAAACTCCAACAAATCTTGTGCCGTGATTTTCATAGATTCCGCAGCTTGCTTCGCTTGTGCAGCATCTTTCCATAAAATCGAAGCAGCTCCTTCTGGAGAAATAACAGAGTACGTCGCGTTCTCAAGCATGTAAATATGATTGCCCATACTCAATGCTAATGCACCTCCGCTTCCTCCTTCACCTATCACTATTGAAATAATCGGAACAGTGAGGGAGGACATTTCAAATAAATTCCGGGCAATTGCTTCACTTTGTCCCCGCTCCTCAGCTGCTTTTCCAGGATAGGCACCTTTCGTATCAACAAAACAAATAATCGGTCGCTTAAATTTCTCAGCTTGCTTCATTAACCTGAGGGCTTTTCGATATCCTTCTGGATGAGGCATACCAAAATTCCGCTGTAAATTCTCTTTTGTATCTTTTCCCCGTTGATGACCAATCACTGTAACTGGTTTGCCGTGAAACCTGGCAATTCCACCGATAATTGCTTTGTCATCTCCATATAAACGGTCACCATGGCATTCAACAAAGTCCGTAAATAAATGTTCTATGTAGTCACTGGTTGTTGGTCTTTCGCTATGCCTTGCTATTTGCACCCTATCCCAAGAGCACATATTCCCATATATTTCTTTTTCCAAATTTTCTAATCTATTTTCAAGATGATGGATTTCAAGGTAGAAATCCATATCATTCCTATCCGTCACTTCTTTTAATTCGTCAATTTTCTTGCGTAATTCAACAATAGGCTTTTCAAAATCCAGGTCTCCCATAAACTCCGCACCTTCCTTTGCCTAGTTTCCTTTGTTTCTGTAACAACTTCCTCGCTTTATTCACAAGATTTAATGCATGCTAACTATCTTTTGCAAGGTATCTTTCATGTTTTCACGGTGAAGAACCGCATCTAATTGACCACATTCTAAGAGAAATTCTGCTGTCTGGAAGTCTTCTGGTAGCTTCTCTCCAATTGTTTGCTCAATGATTCTTCTCCCTGCGAATCCAATCAAAGCACCGGGCTCTGCGAAATTATAGTCACCCAAAGAAGCAAAACTGGCAGATACACCACCTGTTGTCGGATTCGTCATGACAGAAATAAATAATCCACCACTTTCGCTAAATCTTTTGAGCGCAGCACTGGTTTTTGCCATTTGCATTAAACTAAGGACTCCCTCCTGCATTCTCGCTCCTCCAGATGCAGTAAAAATAATAAAAGGTACTCGCTTTTCCTCTGCTTTTCGGACTGCTCTAGCAATTTTTTCTCCAACAACAGAACCCATACTCCCCATTCTAAACCTAGAATCCATTACTGCAACAACGATTTCATAGTTTTGAAGTTTCCCTTCCCCTGTGATAACTGCCTCGTTAAGCTTCGTTTTTTCCATATCTCCCTTTATCTTTTCTTCATATTCAGGAAAAGAGAGGGGATTGGTAGAAATAATATCTTTGTCATACTCAATAAATGTTTCTTTGTCTAAAAGAAATTCAATCCTTTCATAAGCATTCATCGGAAAGTGATAGTTGCATCTTAGACAAACATGATGGTTTTTATTAACTTCTTTTGTTGAAGCAATTGCTTTACACTTTGGACACTTGGTCATTACACCATCTGGCACATCTCGTCTCAATTGTTTAGAAGGTACTTGTACATATTTTTTCTTTTTCGCAAATATATCTCTCAACTAAGAACTCACCTACTTTCTTCAACATCTAAAATTAGTATCAAGTCCTATAATAAACCACCAATAAAAAAATGTCTATTTTAAAATAGCGTTTTTCTCTCCAAGTAATCTTTTTAATTCTGATAAACAATTATCATTTGGATGTACCTGATAAGTATTTGGAAGCTTTATGAGTTTTTTTTCCCTTTCGTAATATACGTATATCGGAACAAAGCCACTATATCTCAACAAAATCCTTTTCATCTCTTCTTGGAAGGATTCATGATGTTCATCTATTTTCAGATAGAGCGACCTATCTAAGTAAGTAACATATTCCTCAATTTGCCTGATTGACTTTACCTGCTTAATAATAACTTGTTGTTTGCCGTTTCTTTCTTCCATCATACCTTCTATATAAAACACTTGCCCTTTCTTCAAGATTGGCAAATATTTATCATATTCGTTAGGAAACATTGTTCCGTCTACCTCTGCTGTTTCGTCAGAAATGGAAAGAAATGCCATCTCCTGCCCTTTTTTTGTACGGATGGTCTTGATGCGACTTACGTAGACA
Source organism: Bacillaceae bacterium (assembly GCA_027451065.1). Taxonomy (GTDB): domain Bacteria; phylum Bacillota; class Bacilli; order Bacillales; family Bacillaceae_G; genus DAIDKD01. Next base: position 12,479 of record DAIDKD010000032.1, read on the forward strand.
ATCGCATTGACACGACCACTTGCAGTTATTAAAGTTGTTGTTTGCATCTTCTCCTTTAAAGATTGATATGGCAAAGCGGGATGTCCTGATAAATAAAATCCCAACACTTCCTTCTCACCAGTTAACTTATCCATTTCTGTCATTTCTGCTGCTTCCTTATATCTTGGGCGAGGAATCAACTGATCTTCCAAAAAGAAGTCCAATTGCTCACCTGCATCAGGACGAACTAACTCAACATATTCCATGGCAACATCAATATTTTCCAACAGGACATTTCTATCTACGCCAAAATCATCTAAGCATCCTGCTAATATCAATTTTTGTAAAGCTGGCTTTGTGAGAGGAACTCTTGTGCATAAGTCAAATAAATCTTTAAACAAACCCTTTTTTCTTGCACGGATAATTTCTTTTACGATTGGTGTTCCAACTGATCTTAAAGCTAACAATCCATAACGAATCCCATCATTTTCCACTGTAAATGCATAGTGACTTTTGTTGATGGACGGTTGCAGCAAAGGAATAGTTCTTCTTCTCATTTCCGAAACAGTCATGGAAATCTTCTTATCATTACCAATATAGCTTGTTAATAAACATGATAAAAACTCCAATGGATAATGAGTTTTCAGATAAGCTAACTGATATGCAATCATACTGTAGGCAACAGCATGGCTACGGTTGAAACCATAATTTGCAAACCTAGCGATTAAATCATAGATTTCATTGGCAACTTTTTCAGTGTAACCATTTTTCACACAACCAGATACAAAATGAATTCGTTCATTATCTAATATTTCCTTCTTCTTTTTACTCATTGCTCGCCGTAATAAATCTGCATCACCTAACGAGAAACCCGCTAGCTTAGAAGCTATTTGCATAATTTGCTCTTGATAAATGATCACACCGTACGTGTTTTCTAAAATCGGCTGGAGGTCAGGGTGAATGTATGTGATTTGTTTTTTTCCATGCTTTGAATCAATAAATGTTGAAATTTGTTCCATTGGACCAGGACGATACAAGGCATTTACCGCGACAATATCTTCAAATTCTGTCGGCTTCAGCCTTCCTAGCACCTTTTTCATTCCGGATGACTCTAGCTGGAACACCCCTGTTGTATCACCGCTTCCCAACAATGCAAAAGTTTCCTTGTCATCAAAAGGAATATCAGCTACCTTGATTTTCTTCTTTGCCCGCTTCTCAATGGCCGCACAAATATTCTCAATCAAAGTTAAATTCCGAAGTCCTAGAAAATCCATTTTTAAAAGACCCAGTTCCTCCAAGATTTCACCGCTATACTGGGTAATATATACCCCCTCATGTCCCTCTTGTAAGGGAATATATTCAGTTAGAGCTTTGTCACTCATCACAACTCCGGCAGCATGAACAGATGTATGACGCGGCAATCCTTCAATTTTACAGGCCACTTCATAAATTCTTTCATTTTTCGGTGAAGCATGAACATAGTGTCGAAAATTCACTGAAGTTTCATAAGCTTCTTTCAAAGTAATCCCTAGTTTCATTGGAATTTGCTTTGAAAATCCGTCTATTTCCTTCGAAGCTAGTCCCATCACCCTTGATACATCACGAATGGAAGCTTTCGCTGCTAAAGTACCGTAAGTAATAATTTGTGCTACATGATGGTGCCCATATTTCCCTGCTACATACTGAATCATTTGATCCCTTTTTTGGTCAGGAAAATCAATATCAATATCAGGCATAGTAACACGTTCCGGGTTTAGAAATCTTTCAAATAGCAAATCATACTGAATCGGATCTACATTGGTAATATATAGTACATAAGCAACCAAAGATCCGGCAGCCGAACCACGTCCCGGCCCTGTTAAAATATGATTTTCTCGGGCGTATTTCATAAAATCCCAGACAATTAAAAAGTAATCACAAAAATTCATATTTTTAATAATGGTTAATTCATAAGTAAGACGCTCCATATGTTCCTTCCCAACACGTTCATAGCGGCTGTGCAATCCTTCTAGGCAAAGTTTTTCGAGAAGGGTTCCTGCATCCTCCCCTTCACCTAGGTATTTTGGAAGAATAGACTGTTCAAAATCAATTTTTACTTCACACTGCCCTGCAATGAAACCTGTTCTGTTAAGAGCTACCTCATCATCTGCAAAGAGCTGCTTCATTTCATTTTCATCTTTTAAGTAGTATTCTTCTGTTTTCATTCGTGGACGGTGCTCATCTGTCATTTTTGTTCCTGCATGAATTGATAAAAGACACTCTTGAACAAACGCCTCTTCTTTCTCTATATAATGGACATCATTGGTTACAACAAGAGGAATTTTATACGCCTTACTCAGTAGCTTTAATTTTTCGCCTATTTCCATTTCCTCTGGAAGAAAATGATTTTGCAGACTAAAATAAAATTCCTCAAAAATATCTCGATAAAAAAGGGCTGCTTCCTGAGCCTTTTCTTCATCATTTTGAAGAAGAGACTGTTCAATTTCTCCCTTCATCCCTGGGGTAATCGCAATAAGTCCCTTTGCATAAGAACGAAGCCATTTTTTCGGCAAACCCTCTGGTGAGCTTGTTTGAATAGCACTGGATATTTTTAATAAGTTCTGGTATCCTTCCATATTTTTTGCTAATAATACAAGAGGGTATGCGCTACCTTCCCCTAATATAGAAGCACTTAAACCAATGATAGGCTTGATTCCATTACTTAAACATGCTTTGTAAAAAGGAATCACTCCATACATTACATCCTCATCCGTTATAGCAAGCGCACGACTCCCTTGTTCTTTCGCTTTCTTTACAACATCGTCTATTCCACATGTGCTTTGCAGTAAACTATATGAACTTTTTAGTTGCAAGTGTACAAATTCCATTTTTTCATCTCCATCATTTTCTTACTCCCATTATACCAAACAAAATCATACTGCCTACTACTTGACCATATATTTATTTATAGAAAAGCAGAAGCTAGCTGCTGGAGCCGGACATAGAAAAATGGAAAGTAGGTGGACTTTTATTGGAATTAAAACAAGCATTCATCCCATTGCTATTTACAAGTTACTTTATTTCATTAGGTGTTATTGTTGGGGGTTCCATTATCGGTTCTTTAGGATCGTTTCTTGCTGGCGATCCACCGTTACATTGGATGATCCGCTTTGCTGAAAACCTCCGTATTTGGGCGATTGTAGCAGCGATTGGTGGTACTTTCGATGCCGTTCATGAATTTGAACGAGGAATTTTTGATGGAGATACAAAAGCGATTATCCGGCAACTACTTCTTATTCTTTTCGCTATGGGCGGTGCGCAAACAGGCGCATTGATTTTACGTTGGATTAGCCAGGAGAATGGTTAAATGCATATCCCTCCTTTGTATCGAAACAAAAAATGGCAGTTATTTTTAGGTGGCACGATGATTGGAGGATTGCTTGCGTGGATAGTGTTCCTTTATATTTATGGTTCCTTACAAGATAGGCAACTTAGAATTTTGATTCAGCAACAGGAAACCATCCAACAGTTAGAAACAGAAAGAAATATACTAATAGAAGATAAGCAAAAACTGAATGAAGAAACGAAAGAAAATCTCGTAATTCAAGACATTCAAATAAAAATTACCAATGCCAAACAAGTCAATTTAGACGCTCTTCTGCAAGAGCAACTCACCAATGCGATTCTAGAGGATTTACAATATTTACTTACACAACATGTTGAAAGTGTTTCTAGTAATAAGGAATTACTAAAAAAAGTGATCGAAAACAAAACATACAAGGTGGATAGCAAAGTTTACCAATTTCATGTTGATTCTATTTTCTTTGATACAACATTGGAGATTTATGTGAGTATTGGAAGGGCATAGTGAAATGGGCTTTTTTTCCCATTTCACTATGCCCTTCCAATGCTTCTATCGACCACGGTACATGTAGTAAAGTTAGAGTGTTGCTTAGTTGGTAAGACCTTTCTGTAAAAAGTAATCCTATACTGCACCCTCTATTATTTTGCCAATTGACGCAAATCTTCAATCAATGCATCTGCTTCTTCCCAAGAATGAACAGTCGCTCCTGAGGCTAGTGGATGTCCACCACCATGATAATTTGCTGCTAATTCATTAATCACGATACCCTTTGAACGTAAGCGCACACGTATTTTCTCCGCTTCTTCAAAGAAAAGAACCCATGCTTTTATTCCATCAATATTTCCCAATGAACCAACAGCTTGCGAGGCTTCATTAGGTGTTAAATGAAACTGTTCCAACAAATCCTTCGTTACTTTCATAAAGCCAATTCCTTCATCAGTAAACGTAAAATGCTGCATAATATAACCATTTAAACGGACTACTCGAAGATCTGTCTTATACATTTCATCGTAAATGTCCGTGAAATCAAAATTATATTGAATTAAGTCAGCCGCTATTCGAAAAGTTTTTGGGGTTGTACTAGGAAATAAAAATCTTCCTGTATCTCCAATAATACCTGCATAAAGCAAGCGTGCTCCTTTATCATTTAAATGAAGTCCTTTCTCTTGCCCGTTTACAAGCATGTCATATACTAATTCACTTGTTGAACTGACTGTTGTATCTACCAATGCAATATCACCGTAAGCATCTACATTGGGATGATGGTCTATTTTGATTATCATTTTTCCATTCTTATAGCGTTGGTCAGAAATTCGTTCCCGATTAGCTGTATCACAAACAATAACCAAAGCCTCTTCATATACCTCATC
>DAIDKD010000033.1 GCA_027451065.1 Bacillaceae bacterium
CTAACATTTCTCCTGTTATTGGTATTGGTAGAATTGTTTTTTGCTATTTATTAAATATTGTCTTCCGCTAAAGACCATTATGCCGACTGTAATGTATGCAGTATGCATGGTTTTTTTATCTATGTAATCAATAAAAATAGTTATTCTCTTTTCTTTCCAATGTAAAGTAAGTGAGATGATACCCCTAAAACATAAGGATAGGTTGCTGTTTCTTTTAATAGTTCAATAAGTTGAGTAAATTCATCTTCTCCACGATTTTTCCAGTATTCCCATTGTTCTTTTGATAAAAGGGTACCTATGTTAGTTGAACCAATAAGATTTAATGTCTCAAATCCATGAGATTCCATGAAGGGCTTAATTTCTTCAACGTTAAAGTAATAAGCTCCTGTGAACCGTCCATCGTCATCATGATTAAATTCACCAGTACGAATGAATTTCTGAATAGAGTTCATGTTATCATTTGGTTTCCAGATTTCAGGATGTAGCAATGATGAAAGAACATGCTTAATTCTTGGCATAAAAGCTATGTAAACAATCCCATTTTTCTTTGTAACTCTGTATAATTCTTTAATTGCTGTATCACGGTCGTGTTCTGATTGTAAATGATACATTGGTCCCATCATTAGAGAACCATCGAATTGCTCATTTTCTAATACAGTGAGATTTCTTGCATCAGCAATATGAAACCCATCAAACTGATTGGATAAATCCAGTTCTTTTGCTTTATCTTCAGCAATTCCAACTAATCTAGGTACCAAATCAGTTACTGTAACTCTATATCCTTGTTCAGCCAATTTCATAGCATATTTACCAGGTCCAGCACCATTATCTAATACTTTCCCTGTCTTAGGTAAATATTTTTGTATATAGTGCCAATTAACCTGAAATTCTAATGGTTCACGATCAAGGCGTCCCCACTCGTCAAATGTAGAATAATACTCGATAGCTTTACTCATAGATTGCTCTCCCCTTTGTAATTTTAGTGATATAAGTATTAATTCTGTTTATAATGATGTAAATCCTTGAGATTTTATTGTTTTAATTGCTATTTGTATGGTGTTAGCAGTGATCTACATGCAGCATGAGAAATTTCAAAAATCAACTGCCTATAAACACCATTTTGCCAACTAGATTTGTATATGATATTCAAACTTTTACTATGTTAGTATCCAACCTTGATAAGCAGTTGGAAAATATTACGCAACAAATAGATTTTAAATCCTCTAAAGGTTTTAAAAGAATGCTTTTGTAGTTCATATATTTTCTATTCAATAGGTATAAATGATATGAGCAAGTGGGTATTCTTTATTTTTTTTAGGAGAATGTTGTTTGATATTTTACATGGGGTGATTTATATGCAATTTAATCAATGCAAAAGCATTATTTCGTTAATGGAGGGATTTAATAACACTTGGTTTATTGCTGGAGGATGGGCAATTGATCTATTTATTGGTAAGAAAACAAGGGAACATAAGGATATAGAGATCTCTCTATTCCGAAAAGACCAATTATATCTAAAAAAACATCTTAAAGGATGGGAATTTAAAAAAGTTATTAAAGGTGAATTTTATACCTGGGAAAATGAATTTTTAGAATTGCCAGTACACGAAATACACGCTTCTAATAAGCTTAATAGAGATGAAATTGAAATTCTTCTTAACGAAACAAAAGGTAATGATTGGATATTCAGAAGGGATACGAGGATATCTTGTCCTCTTAATTCGGTTTGGAGTTATTCTGAAACTGGTATTCCTTATCTAAATCCAGAAATTGTACTTTTATATAAGGCGAAAAACACAAGAGAAAAAGACCAACAAGATTTTATGAAGATAAAAGACTATCTCGATAAAGAGCAGAAGCAATGGCTTCGATATGCACTGGAGTTATGCGAACCAGAACATAAGTGGCTTCGATATTTGACATAGTCTAACTTACTTATGGAATTAAGAAAGAAATATTAATTGCATAGTCCGTCCAAACAGCCCGATAAAAAAGCAACTTAGGTGAACGAGGGCTGGGCGAGTTATTGGCATATCCGCATTATGCGGGAACTTGACCTAACCAGTGATGAATCTATTGAATTTGCCAAACTAAATGCTGGGGTAGTGCAACCTTCCAAAACAAGCATTAATCCGTATTATCTAGGTTTAAAAATTCTTGAAGACATTGAGGAAAGATATAATAATCCAACGGAAGAAATGAAGAAATTAGGCGTGAAGCCAAATTCAGGCAGAGAAAAAATCTTTGAAGTGCGTGAGGTGGAAAGTGATACCTCCTTCATCCGAAATTACCTCACAAAAGAACTTGTCCACAGGGAAGATATGTATCTGTTCCAACGTCAAGGCAGAGATTATAAAGTTGTGGATAAAGAATGGGAGCATGTAAGAGATCAACTTGTCAACATGAGGACAAATGGTGGATTTCCGTATTTAATGGTGGTAGATGGAGATTACAATAAAAATGGCGAGCTGTATATCAAGCATTACTATGAGGATATTGAATTGGACTTGAAATATTTAGAGAAGGTTCTTCCTTACATTCATCAATTATGGGGAAGAAATGTAAATATGGAAACGACGATTGAAGGGAAGAAAGTGTTGTTTACGTATGATGGGAAAAGTGTCAATCGAAAGTATGTGTAGAGAGATGGAGCTGAGATATTGTTGAGATATCTCGGCTTTTTTAACAGAAAGTATAAAATTTAGGGTATCAAAATCACTAATACATATTCAGACAGAACTGTGAAACTTCGAGCAGCAAAAGAACTGATTGATTAGAGTTCTTTCAAATTGCAGACAGAAGAGATATGGAATAGCCTTCTCTTATTTTACATGAACAGCTAATGTATCTAGGTTTTCGGATTGAAGAACTAAAGCCGCTAACCCCGTCTCGCTACCACTTGCATGACCTTCACCTTTTTTCCAGAGAACTCCTTTCCCACTTTTTATTATTATTCTATTAGTATCTTCTCCCTGAACCCAACCTTCACCTTGTATTACAATGAAAAGTTGAGGCACAGGTGCCTGGTGGTATCCAACAATACCACCTTGTTCAATATTTATAAAACCAATATTAGTGGGTTTCTCTGTTTTCATTACTTTTACTTATGTTGCTTGATAATTACAAAGTCCTCTCCGTTTTCTAAAACATATTATACATCTGAACAGCTATGTATAAAGCGACTCCCCATATAATCATTGCTGATACTTTATTCAGCACTTTTAATATTTTTCCTTCTGTATCAAAGTTACCTACTATCTTACCAACGATTGCAAGACCAAGAAACCAAATCCAAGAAACAACAATACAGGCGATAGTAAATAAAAACTTTTCTGCACCTGCATAACTAAGTGAACTCGTTCCGATTACTCCAATCGTATCAATGATTGCATGTGGGTTCAGGAGTGATACTGACATAGCAAACATAATTTGCTTTTTAGGAGGAATAGCTGATTCTTTCTGACTTAGGTTTGCAGGGGTACTATTCCAGATAGACCATCCCATGTAAGATAGGAATAATAACCCAATAGAAAAAATTACTGTCTGTAGAATAGGCACGGATAATACGATAACAGAAACTCCCAATACTGCTAATAAAATTAGCAAAGTATCACAAAGGGAAGCTGTAATGATAACCGGAATTGCTCCTTTAAACCTTGGTTGAGATGCTCCTTGATTAAAGACAAATACATTCTGTGCACCAAGGGGAAGAATTAACCCAAAGGCTAGGACAATTCCATGAATTAGTGCTGCCAACATAATGCTCACTCCTTGTTAAAGCCCCATGACTCAGGTTATCTTTCTCTCTTAATCACAAAGGCATTATCCAGCTTATCAAATCCAATGCGAGGATAATATTCTAGTGCAACCGGAGAAGCCAATAATATTAAAGAAACTTCAGTGCCAATTTTTTCTTGTAGGAGTCGCACCAACTTTTTACCTACTCCCATTTTTGATATTCTGTATCAACTGCTAAGTCAGATAAGTAACAACAATAACTGTAATCCGTGATGGCACGGGCAATATCTATCATTTTCTCCTTATCCCAGGCTGTAATTGTAATATCAGCATTTTCAATCATTCGTTGAATCCTATCTACATCATTTGAAGGTCGGTTAATTCCTGAAGCAATAAAAACACTTGAAACATCATTCGGGGTTACTTCCCCATTAATCTCATATGTAATTCCATCAGCTTTGAACATTTACAATTCCCCCTCTTTCTGGAGTATGCAGTTGTTTCGTGTATTCATAAAAATAGTTGTCTTCCGATAAAGACCACTACGTTAATAGGTGATGTATATGATATACAGTTTTTACCACGGAATTGTTACGTACTTAATCTTTTTTTGTATTTACCATTTACTTGACTGCTTTCCAAATCGTCCATCTATCCTTTTCAATAATATCATTGTTTGCAGAGATTGATTTGTCTACATGATTTATTAATGCTTCTAATTCTTTGTCATTTAATTCATGTAGTATACTTCTTCCTGTTCTTTCACTTAAATCCTTTAGTAATTGCTGTTTATTTTTATATACTGTTCGTGTTTCCCATAGCTGTATTTCTTTAATTTCCCTAAATCCTATTTCTTTTAGAGTATTGATAACCTTTAAGCTATCATGTCTTCGACTAATTTCTTTTTCTATTAATTTTGGAAAAAGTTCAAACATGTAACCTCTTATATGAGTATTATTTCCTTCGAGCAAACAATCCTCTGGTGTACGGTCTTGAACAAGGAATACTCCCTCGTCTTTTAAAACTCTATGTACTTCTTTAAAGCACTGTTGCAAATCGGTTAAATGATGTATTAAAGCCCTCTCAATAACTAAATCGTAACTGTTACTAGATAGACCTGTGTTATAAGCATCTCCTTGTTTAAAAGAAATCTGTGGATATTCTTTGCAGTTTTCCTGTGCTCCTTCAAGAATTACTTCTGAAAAATCAATACCAGTGACAGAAGGTACACCTATATCCGCTAATGCTTTTGAATAGATACCTCCACCACAACCAATATCCAATGCAGTTGAAATATCTTTCAAAGGAACAAGCTTTTTGATTACTCCTACCCAAGAAACATCAGCTTTCCGAGTTGTATAAGTGATGCGATTTTTTGAACTATGAAAATTAATACCCATTTTTTTCTCCCCTCGTAGTTCATAATGACTCTCATTCAGTTTACATACCTGTTCAAAGAGAAACTAGAAAAAAGTCTCAAGGTGCTTATCCCAGCCATTTGGTTTTTGTCAATCGTATAAAAGAAAAACAAAATGGAAAGCTAAGGAAAATCTGATATTCGAGGTGTATGAAAATGTTATGTTTCATGATCGAATCTTAGCCATTAATAAGGACATTCTACAAGGAGGGATGACGAATGGCAATCAGGATTTTATTACTAATAACATTCATTAGTTTTCATTTTTCGATAGATGCTTCTGCTGAAGCCCCACTGAAAGCTGCCTTTATACGAGACCATCAGCTATGGGTGAAAGAGAAAAGCAAAGAAATACAACTTACAACAGGTAAGTATGTATACTCCCCGCAGTGGTCAAAAGATGGTCGGTTTATTGCATACTTAGCTAGTGACGAGCTTGGTGAAAAAACATATTTGTACATCTATGATTCAAAGGAAAAGGAAAATTACCAGCCGTATCATACAATTGAAACAAGAAATTTTAAATGGTCACCAATATCAAATCAAATTGCTTACAATATGGATGGCATCCTAAACGTTACAAACACAAAGAATGAACGACCAGAAGGTTTTGAGGTTGTTGCAGTAGGAGTTAGTAATTTTGAATGGTTTCCCAACGGAAAAGAATTTATTGTTTCTTCACAATCTCAGTTGCTTCCTACTGGATGGGGACCAATTCATCTTTTTAAGGTTCCAATAGATGCCAATCTTCACCCTGATAAAATAAAGCCATTTTACACCATTCAAACTAATACAACTGACTTATTTGCCATTGATGCTGAATATTTTAAGTGGAGTGCCGATGGGAAATGGGTTAGCTTTTTAGCAACACCAACTGCGTCTTGGTCCAACGATAGTAATACATTATGTGTACTTTCATCAGCAGGGAATCACTTTCAAGTTATAGGAAAGATGCTCGGGTATGAAAATTGGATAAAATGGGCTCCCATAAAAAGTCAATTAGCCTTTATATCTGGTGAAGGGAGATTCCTCGTTGAAAACAAAAATACAACTGTTACCGACATTCCCGCTTTGAACGAACGGAAGGAATACACACCTAAAGGATATGTTGATCTTGGCGTAGAATGGTTCTCTTCAGATGAAGTAATTGTTGCTCGTGCAAAAGAAAACAAGGAATGGGGAGAAGGACCAGTTCCAACTATGTTTACATCTCTATACGTCATTAATATAAAATCAGGAGAACAAAGGCAGATTACCTTCCCAAAGAAAAATGAATTAGATCATACGCCCCAAGTTGTCGGGTCAAATATTACCTGGTATCGAAAGATTGAAAAGGAAAACCATGGAGATGTGTGGGTGAAAGATGGAATCAACGGTCTAGAATATCAATGGTTAAGAAATGTAGATTCTGCTCCGACTTTTTTCCAATAGATTTTTTTAAGAAGACAGAAACGTATGATCTGTATGCACTTGGAAAGGAAAATTAAAATAATGAGTGAGAGTTTAACAGGTCTTAGTAACTAATTTATTTTAAATTCGCACAGAAATCCTTCAACATTAGGATATTTTTCTCCCAATGAAGTTATTTTAAAACCGGACTTTCGATAAAACTCTACTGCGTCTGTGTCCGTTTCAGCAATGATAGATGTTAGTGAGTATTTAGAAGTAATTTCTCTATCGTCTTTATTTTTACTAAATCTTTGTTATTCTTTTTTTCTCTCCTGTAGCCATCTAGCATGGATTTTTTATATACTTTAAGGTAATCTTCTACACTTAAAGATTTGAAGCTAATTCCATTATCATGTACTATTTTTAGATTCCTATGTTTCACATCTGCAAATTTATCAAGATCTTCTTCGTGTGAAAATGCAATTTTAATATCTTTTTTTCTGAATTCATGTTCACGCAAATCAACAAACTCATATCCAAGTTCTTCAATAGTTGATTGAAATAAGGTCCACTTTTCTTCTATATATTTGAGAGGAATTAAAATATCTATATCCTCTGGAAAAAACTCTAATCCAGAAATTTTTTGAAGACCCAAAGAACCATACAGAACAGGAATGATATTTAGTTTAGTGTTTAATATTTTTGATATTTCTAAAAATTCAACAAATAAATATTTACTATTAAGGCTATTCAATTTGCCACCTCTATCTAATAATAGTTTCTTTCATTACTTTTCTGTCGCTGTAATCAATTTATAATCTTTGTTTTCCAATGGTCTTACTTTTAACACATCAATTACTCCATTAATCCTTCTCCATTGTTGTATTACCTTAGCCTTTAATGGAATGTGGAATGATTTATTCCCCTTTTTATTTTAGCATAAATTACCTATGTCCTTTAAATTTTTCACACTGTACCATATAAATAATAAAAGAAATAACATCTATGACTATAACGATTATTATAATGCCATTCGTTATGATAATTATGCTGGGGTAGTGCAATCATCCAAAACAAGCATTAACCCGTATTATTTAGGTTTGAAAATGCTAGAAGACATTGAGGGAAGATACAACAATCCAATGCAAATGGTTTTGTTTTCGTTTATTTTGAAACAGATGTTGAAAAGTGGTTTGAATATACAACTAGTAGGACGGTGCCGTTGGAAGAAAACGCGACAGAAAAAACATTCTATAAGGAAAAGCATTGGCATGTGGAAGTTCATCTGTTGTTCAGAATGAAAGAACAATAATTTATAAAAAATCATATCATTTATAATAAAGTTTTGATTAAAACCATATGTTGATATGCAGGAATACTTTTCAACAACTATTTATTTTCAATTGATTTTATATTGATAATGGTGTACGATATACAGTATAAAATAAATACTGTATGATATCCAGTATATAATGATGAGGTGGGTGAATGAGTAATTTATTGAATTCATTATCAACAGAACTAAGGAGAGGAACATTGACACTAGCAGTTTTAAGTCAACTGCGAACCCCCCAGTATGGATATTCACTTGTTCAGTTGCTGGAGGGCTCAGGCATTGCCATTGATCAAAGTACCTTATATCCATTGCTTCGCCGATTAGAAAAGCAAGAGTTAGTATCGAGTAGTTGGGATACAACTGAGAGTAGACCACGTAAGTATTATGTTTTAAGTGAATTTGGGTTAGAGATATTTTTACAGTTAAAAAAAGAATGGATGAAGAGTTCGAAAGAGCTTAATAGCTTATTAATGGAGGAAGATGATGAATCTAATTGAGATTTATATACAAGAAGTTACTCGAAGGCTTCCTGAGAAAAATCGTGAGGATATTGCGCTTGAGTTACAGTCAACCATTGAGGATATGCTACCTGATGATTATAGTGAAGAAAATGTAATGGATGTCCTTGAAAAATTAGGGGATCCAGCAATATTAGCAAGTCAATATCGAGATCAGCCAATGCACCTTATTGGGCCACGTTATTTTGATGTTTATGTTTCATTATTAAAAATGATTTTTCCGATTGCCGCTGTTGTTGCAGTAATTTCGATTATTCCAGAATTCTTTATAAATTTTCACGGTGAGGAAGCAGTAATTCATTTGTTGTTAGACATTATTGCTTTTGGTATATGGAAAATCATTGAAGTTGGAATTCATGTATTCTTTTGGCTAACACTTGTGTTTGCTATTTTAGAAAGAACAGATAAAGGAAAAGATGAACAACCGTTAACAATACATTTTAAAAAGTGGACTCCTAATGATTTAAAAGATATCCCTTATATCCCTAAGAAAAAGGCTATTTCGAAAATTGAAGTGTTTGGAAGTTTAATGTGGACGGCAATCTGGGCAACACTTTATTTTTTTGCGAATCATCTTATAGGTGTATATGAAGGTAGTAGTAACGGACTTGAATTTGTAGTGTCAGTTTTCAATCAAGAGGTTCTGTTTCAGTATAGAGCAATTATTCTTATTATGATTGGCTCCGAAATAGCACTTTCCCTTTATAAATTAATCAAAGGGCAGTGGACGAAAAGAATGGCGTTATGTAATACTGTTCTCCAGATTTTTGGAAACATTGTATTCATCGTTATCTTAATAAATCCGAATGTAATGAATCAAGATTTTATTACGTATATGACTGAGTTATTCACCATTACTGCTGAACAACTTGAAACATGGATAATTGGTGGTGGAATTTTTGGCTTAGTTGTAACTGGGGCAATCAGTGTTTTTGATGGATTTCGCAGGGCTAGAATTCGTTAATTCATATTTCCTCATGAAAATAACAGCATAATAAGGTTTTGAATAATCTCCAACAATCAGTGCAATTGTTAGATGATATAGGCAGAAAGTGAAGAGATTTTTTATAAAACCGAAATTTAAATCTGCTAGATATGAAACCATTTTGATCAATCTTTGTCAAAATGGTTTTTTCATATCTACTATAGAATAAGGGATTGTATGGTATTTTAATCAAATATTATTCGAAACCAACAGTATAATTTTTAGTCAAAATGCAGAAAAAATAGTAGCTAAGACTATTGCGTAGTTCAATAGAAAAGAAACTTAGGTGAACGAAGGATGGACAGGCTATTGGCACTTCCGCATTTTTGCAAAAACTTGATTTAATAAGTCTAAATTTTTAAATAAGCATCTAAACATATACATTTGTATCAGGATCAGAAAGCCTGTCTAGCCATCATTTCTTACCAGAGGGTTCGCAGTCAAATTCTAAATTTGTTCTATATTAAGAAAATAAGGCAAGAATAATTCCTCCGAAAAATCCCGCCAGAACTGCGGTAGCAATATTTTTTTGGGATTTTTTAATATTACCGCCTAAATAAGCTGAAGCTACCCAGCAGCCTACTCCAACTGCCAACCCCATGTCAACCCAGACTCCTGTTTGCTGTATTAAAGGCTTAGCCATTCCGTGATTAAGAAGCCAGAAAGTTCCTGTAATTGTTAAGGCAGCAATCCATCCTCCTTTTGGCCCCATTTTATCTACCAGCCTTCCCCAAAATAAGAGAATGGCAAACGAAAAAAAGAATGCCCCGATGAATGTAGTGATTCCCTGTGCAAGTGTCATTGTTTTCAGCCTTCCTTAGTTAAGATTGGTAATGTCTTTTCATTCAAACAATTTTCTGTTTTGACTTTTTTATGATTGGCGACAATCTTTTCAATCACAGCCGAAGCTAATCCTCCTGCCAAACCGCCAACAACAACCAGAATGATTGTCAGCCAGCTAGCTGCAAGTTGGCTTCCGCCTAATAGAAAAGTATCTCTAAATATGCCTCCAATTGCAATAGCAAGTCCCATGTCTACAAAAGCTACACCTGACTTATTATCGACTAAATTGAGATGATGGTTGAGATACCATATAGGTGCAACTAGCAGCAATGTTGCTACTAGTCCTCCGCTAATACCTGCTATGTTTACAAGACTTCCCCAAACAAGTGGAATGATAGTTGCAGCGATAAGATAACCGATAAAAGAACGGAAATTTTTCATTATTATCCCCCCTAAAGCTCAGCCAGTGAGCCTAAAATTCCTGTTTCCATAGATTATTTGAATTTACTAGTTCAGTGGTTAGGTTAAGACTGTTCCATATAGCGCGCGTTATAACTGTTTCAGCATTTCATTAAATAATTCATTGTAAAACGCCAAACCCTCGTCATTCGGTTCAGTTTCATCGCCTTTAGGAAAAATACGTGACCAGGTAATTGAAGTACGAAATCATTTAAAGCCCATTTCGGTAAATAGTGCCACATCTTCTTTATAGCGGTGATAAAACTCAATCGCTTCATGATTCGTATAGTCATTACTAGGAATGACATTGCCAGTGATTTTCCGAGGGAAACCGTGAGCTCCGGCAGTCATCGCATCAGCGACACTCGGTCTATTCCCCTCGTTTAAAATTAAGTATTAATAATAGTTGTTTAAAAATAGTATAACCCCTGTTAAAATAATTTTGAAGGGATTTTTACCCATTTCGAACTGTGTTCTATATTATGTATCTAAAAGAGTCGGATTTTGTAAACAACGTTCTAGTAAAGGGGGGGGGATGACATGTTAATTCAAGATAAAATGGAAATATATCCATTCTCTAACAGTGAAAGAATTATTGTTGATTATCTTTTGAAGGAAAAACAAAATATTGAAAATAAAACAACAAGCCAGATTGCCGAAGAGACTTTTTCATCAAAATCAACTTTAGTTCGTATCGCGCATAAGTTAAATTTCGATGGATGGACGGCATTAAAAAAAGAACTTTTAGCTGAGATTGATTATCTCGAAAAAAATGTTTCGAATTTAAATGCGAACTATCCTTTCAGTAACAAAGATTCTATTATGTCGATTGCCGGAAAGATTGCCACTTTAGAGAAGGAAGCCATCGATGATACTTTATCAATGCTGAATCATGATGATTTGCGAAAAGCGCTACATCTTCTTTCTAGAGCGAGAAAAATCAATATTTTCGCGGTGAGTAATAACCTCCTAATTGTCCAGGAGTTCAAGCATCAAATGTCCAGAATAAAAAAAGAAGTACATGTTCATGCACTTCAGGATGAGATATTGTTCAACGCCTATTTAGCGGATGAAGATTCTTGCGCCATGATTATAAGCTATTCCGGTGAGACGGGTGTATTGATAGAAGCAGCCAATATTTTGAAGGAAAAGAATATTTCAATTGTTGCGATTACTAGTATTGGCAGCAATTCCCTTTCTAAAATGGGAGATAGCGTTTTGCGGATAACGACGCGCGAAAAACTGTATTCGAAAATTTCAACGTATTCGACCGATGCTTCCATTGTCTATCTTTTAAACGTGCTTTATTCCTGCATATTTGCAATGGATTATGAGAACAACGTGCGACTAAAAAAGATGGCATCGAAAAGAATTGAGACTGCGCGTTCTTCAGATTCTTCTATTTTAAAAGAATAGGCAAACTGAAAGAAACGAAAAAGGAACCTTTGGTAGTTCCTTTTTTGTTTCTTTTTCTTATCTATATGGTAATTTCAACTCTTTAACATCGATATTTTCGACTTCAAGGTTTAAAGGAAGTATACTTAATTTAAAAGACAGATAGGGGTGTCAGCATGTTTGATATTAAAAATTTTCAGGAAAATGATGACGTAAAAATTACAAATGAACTCGGTGCATTTCAAGTAATTGAATACCAAAGAGATTTAAGTGTGTCACCGTCTGAAGCACAAGCGCTGTATTATCTAGCGAAAATGAATGTAAGAAAAAAACAAGTGATTTGTGATGTTAGTAAGTCCAATATTATATTGCAAGCTGGTGCCATGCAGTGGACTGTAGGAAATGTAGATGCCAAGACGGGTGTCAAAGGCGTTGGGGATCTTTTTGGTAAAGCAGTTCGTGGGAAAATGACAGGTGAAACAGCTATCAAACCAGAATATTCAGGAGATGGGTTACTGGTTTTAGAACCGACTTATAAACATATTCTCTTGTTAGATGTAGCTGACTGGAATGGTTCAGTTGTCCTAGATGATGGGTTATTCCTAGCTTGTGAAGCTGGTTTAAAACATAAGACTGTTGTGCGCTCAAATGTATCATCTGCAATTGCCGGGGGAGAAGGATTGTTCAATCTAGGAATTCAAGGAGAGGGTGTTCTATGTCTAGAATCACCTGTTCCAAAAGAAGAACTTATTGAGATCAATCTGACAAATGACGTACTAAAGATAGATGGCAATATGGCTATTGCTTGGAGTGGTAGTTTGAATTTCACTGTTGAACGATCCGGGAAATCATTACTTGGCTCTGCTGCTTCTGGTGAGGGTTTAGTCAATGTCTATCGTGGAACTGGCCGTGTGTTAATGACACCAGTTAGGTAAGTGTGATGAGAACGACAATTTAAAATTACTTAATTATCTGATTACAGTTGGAGTTTATGCTTTCAAAATGATAGTCTAATCTTAGAACATTTTGAAAGAAGGTATATTTTTTATGCAAAGTATGAAATCATATTTCCTTGGCATTCTATTATGCTTAGCTATTGCTGTTCCATCTTGGATGATGGGACGGTTTTACCCAATTGTTGGTGGACCTGTTTTTGCAATTTTAATTGGAATGGTAATTGGACTGTTTTTGAAGGATAAAACTCTGTTTCAAAGAGGCATCACTTATACATCAAAGAAAGTGTTGCAGTACGCAGTTATTCTCTTGGGATTTGGTATGAACATTTCTGTCGTATTACAAACAGGTAAACAATCACTTCCAATCCTTTTGGCGACTATCTCTGCCTCGCTAATTATTGCATATGTACTTTATCGAGTGATGCATATTCCCAGTAAAATATCTACCTTGATAGGGGTTGGTTCCTCAATTTGCGGTGGCTCAGCAATTGCTGCTACGGCACCGGTCATTCATGCTGATGATGAGGAGGTAGCTCAGGCAATTTCTGTTATCTTCTTTTTCAACGTGGTTGCTGCTCTAGTGTTTCCAATACTTGGTGCAGCTCTAGGCTTTAGCACCACAACAGGAGAGGTTTTTGGGATGTTTGCTGGTATAGCTGTCAATGATACGTCTTCCGTTACAGCTACCGCATCTACTTGGGATTCATTGTACAATCTAGGGTCTGCTACTTTAAACAAGGCGGTTACTGTTAAGCTTACCCGTACTTTAGCCATTATACCGATCATTTTGGTTTTGGCTTTCCTACAGGCACGTACAGCGAAGGAAGGTGGCTCTAAAGTAGAACTAAAAAAAATATTCCCGTACTTTATCCTTTGGTTTGTCCTGGCCTCAATTATCACAACCATCGCGACCGAAGTGGGTGTGCCGACATCTGTTTTCAATCCTCTCAAAGACTTAAGTAGATTTTTTATTATTATGGCAATGGGGGCAATTGGTCTTAATACAAATATTGTCAAATTGATAAAAAATGGTGGGAAGCCTTTAGTGATGGGGTTTTGTTGCTGGATAGGCATTATAGGAGTCGGTCTTCTTATGCAGAGTCTGCTAGGAATCTGGTAAGTGTATTGTTTGAAAGAGGTTGTCTGGAAAGGGAAAATTTCTCCCTTCAGACAACCTCTTTACTTTTGATATTATACTAGAGAAAGCTTACCATCTTCCATGCGATATACTTTATCGCAATATTCAAGCATTCTTTCATCATGGGTAACCATAATAGCTGCTTTATTTCTAGATTTTACTTCTTTTGCAATAAGTCGAACGACTTCGTGTGCTTTTTCTGTATCAAGACTTGCGGTAGGTTCATCTGCTAAAATAACAGAAGGATTATTCATGAAGGCACGAGCAATGGCTGTTCGCTGCTTCTCGCCACCAGATAATTGCTCTGGAAACTTCTTTCGTTTTTTCTCTAGTCCGAGCTCTTGTAGCAGTTCCGTGGCATACTCCTTATGAGCTCCTGTTACTTTTCCTGACATTTTCTTTACAACAAGTAATTGATCTAAAACAGTTAAATAGGGAATTAAATTACTCGTCTGCAAAATAAATCCTATTTCTTCGTGACGTACTTTTGAGAGTTCTTTTGGTTTCATTTCTTTTATATTTTTTCCATTTAAGATAACGTCACCTGTTGATGCTTGCAACAAAGCTCCAGCAATGGAAAGGAATGTACTTTTACCAGAACCAGATGGACCGATAACAGCAACAAATTCACCTTGTTCTACAGCAAGGGAAACATCGTTAAGAGCTACTACTTCATTTTCCCCTTGTTTATATGTTTTCGAGACATGATTAAATTGAATAATTGACATTACTCTACCCTCCCAATTGCTTGAAGTGGATCGATTTTGGTAATTTTGCGAACTGATAACAATGAGCTAGCAACAGAGATTAGTAACAATGCAACAGAATATGATATCACAATGGTGAAATCCCATGAAAATGGCATGCCACTTGGTAGAACTAATGTTGTTCCGTAAGCTAGAAGTAGTCCTACTACAACACTTGTTAGTGAGAGTAAGAAAACTTGAGAAACAATGGCTTTTCCAAGGAAAGCATTGCTTGCGCCCATTGCTTTTAGAACACCAAATTGATTCGTTTTTTGGAGTGTAATGACATAGAAGAACACACCTAGTACGAAAGCAGAGATTACCAAAAGAAAACCGAGCATCATGGAAAAAGTAAGGCTTTGTTCCGAGTATCCAGGTACTCCTTGGATTGCTTCATTTCTACTCACTGTTTCTGTGCCAGCGAATAGGTCATTTAATTGCTCTGGTTGAATATCTTCTCCCTGCAATACAATTCCATTCACTACGTTTTCCATTTCGGACTGAGAAGCATATGCTCCAAAATGAATATGACGCCACTTATCTAAAGTAGTAAAAATAACAGGTGAATAGCTGTATGATTCGTTTTGTACGAATCCGACAATTGTCATTTCTTCATAGGAACCTTCTATTTTTATCGTACTTCCAATTTCAAATCCATCATTTTTCAAGATGGCATCGGCAATTACTTCTGAAGGATTGTCTTGATTCAGTTGATTTCCTTCAATAACATTCGGCTCTAAAAAGCTGCCCGGGTTGATACCTAAAATAGAAATATCTACTCTTTCAGTATCAGAATCCGGCTTGAAAACTCTAGGCATTGCATTTCCTATCGGTTCTGCAGCGGAAACATTTTCTTGCTCTGCTAGTTCACCAACTAGCTCTTCACTTAACATAGAGCGACGCATGGAAGCCCTAGCCCCTTCTTCAAAAACAATGTAGTCAGCTTCCATATTCCTTAATGATCCGGCGCCAAGCATAGAAAGACCATTAGCTAAACCAGATAAAATGAATACGAGCCAAGCAATCAAAACCACGATTACTCCGAGAAGCATAAAGCGGAATTTGCTGTGTTTTAACTCTTTTACTGCAAGAAACAATATCAGTCACTCCTTTATTTTTTATTAAAATAGCCTTTATAACTATTTCAATGTGATTATGTTATTCATAAATGGATGTTTATGAGTGGATATCACTGTCAGCATATGGAAGAAGCATAGTGTCTTTACATATCTTGTATATGTTCAACCAATACCCGGATAAATATATCATAATCCATATCACTTTACAATGAAATAACTAGTTTTTGATACTTATTTTTAAAAGATAATTATCTAAAATATTCTGCAGATTTCCATACTATATTGGCAGTATAATTGAAGAACATTCGAAATGATTCCTACAGCAAAGAATAGCCGGGGAATTCAAGTCATTTTTAGTAGGAGATAAAAGAATTATTTGAAAAATTTTTCATTTTGATTTGTCATTGACAGAAAAATATTTATGATATAGACTAGTCTCAAGGTGTAAATAGAGGCGCTCATCATAAAGAGTAAGCTTACAGAGTAGACCAACTACGTTGAAGTAAGCCAAAAGGTATGTGAGCCGAAGATAATGTCTGGTAAACATTATTCTGGTGGATAGGGAGAATATCTCATCTACTCCCACGATTGTGGAGGTGCTATTTCATAACATGTTTTCTTGTTGTGGTAGTACGTCCAAGTGGAGGTGCTATTTTTATTTTTCATTAAGAGAAATTAAAAAGTACCTTCGATGAAGGTGCTTTTTTGCATATTTACACTAAAAATATTTTTAGGAGGAAATATGAAGGATGAATCAAAATTTAGAAAAAAAGTATGGTCTAGTGACCGCAATTTGTCTCGTTGTAGGCGCAGTAATTGGTAGTGGAATCTTCTTTTTAAATGAGACAGTTTTTGCTGCTACAGGTGGACGCTTATACCTTGCAGTTATTGCGTGGTTAATTGGTGGGGCAATCATGTTTGTGATGATGTATGTATGGGGTCAACTAGCTAAGCATAAAGGAGGTATGA
>DAIDKD010000034.1 GCA_027451065.1 Bacillaceae bacterium
GAGAAATAAGTATATATACATTATGAGAAACAAAATCTTGCTTCATCAATCTTTCCCCTACTTTCCTCAAAATCTCCCATCGTAAAGCCATTTCCACTTTACGATGGAAGTATTCCCCCCGCTTACCCCTTCATCCCAGACGTCGCAAGCCCTTCTACGAAATACTTCTGGGTAAGCAAGAATACTATCCCGATTGGAATGATAGAGACTAGTGAAGCTGCCATGATCAATGCATATTGCGCATCATACAATGATACGAACATCCTTAAACCTAGCTGAATGGTTTTTAATTCAGTAGAATTCAAATAGATGAAAGGACCCATATAATCATTCCAAGTTCCTACAAAGGTGAGAACAGTCAATGTAGCTAATGCCGGCTTGGTTAATGGCAAAATAATCCGAAAGTAAATTCCGTATTCACTTAACCCATCTATCCGAGCCGCCTCACTTAGTTCTTCCGGGATGCTCATATAATATTGGCGCATGAGGAAGACACCGAAAGCGCTGAAAGCTTGCAACAACACTAAGGACCATAATGTATCCGTTAACTGCAACTGTCTCATCATGATAAATTGAGGCACCATATATACTTGCCAAGGGATTGCAATTGTTCCGATATATGCCAAAAACAATATATCCCTACCACGAAAACGCATTTTTGAAAAACCATAGGCCGCGAAACTACTAGTGAGTACTTGTAAAAACGTAATGACTACACTTAAAAAGATAGTATTTTTAAAAAACGTCAGTAGCGGTATTTGATTCCATATATCAATAAAATTACTCCACTCTGGATGTTTCGGAATCCATTGAATAGGTATACTGAACACTTGATTATCTTGTTTCAACGAAGAAGAAATCATCCAGAAAAATGGAACGAGGACGAACAGAGACAAAAGGATTAACAGCACGAATGCAACCCATCCTTGAATCTTCTCTTTCTTCTCACGACTTATCACTTTTTTCAAACGTATCACTCCTTAAATTAGAAAAGTGGAAGTGGCTTGTTCAGACCTGACTGGCAAATGTTCTTCACACCTAAAGTCGCTTTTTGAGCTACGCAGTGATACCTTTAGGTGCTTTACGGTGGGAAGGTTATTTGACACGAAGGTCTAGCCACTGGAACTAGACAAACATATGAATGTTGTCAGCTTGTCTAAATACTTGCTTTTTTCTCTAACCGAAATTGGATAATCGTAATACCTAGCACAATCACAAATAGGACGAGAGCAATTGCCGAAGCATAGCCAAAATGAAATTTTACAAATGCCTCATTGTAGATTTTATACACAAGCACATTTGTCGAACGACCAGGCCCGCCATCTGTCATGACTTGAATCAAATCAAAGACCTTAAAACTAGAAATAGTTAGCATAATCATAACGAAAAATGTTGTTGGTCTCAGCATAGGCAACGTCACATTTTTAAACTTATTCCAACCATTTGCGCCATCGATATCTGCTGCTTCATACAATTCTTTCGGAATACCTTGTAGACCAGCAAGATACAGAACCATATAGTACCCCATCCCTCGCCATACACTAACAATAATAATCGCCGGCATGGCCCAGTCTGACGAAGCGGTCCATCCTGGAGTGTTCGTCATCCCAATAAATCGCAGAAACTGATTGATTGGCCCCATATCAGGATGAAATAACATATTCCATACAACAGCTACTGCCACAAGTGACGTAATATACGGGAAAAAGATTGTAGCACGAAAGAATTTTACTCCCCATATTTTTTTATTCAGTAACAACGCTAACCCTAAAGAGCATAGTAATGTTAAAGGTACAGTTCCCACTGTGTAGTAAACTGTATTTTTTAAAGAAATCCAAAAAGTATCATCATGAACCATTTTTACAAAGTTCTCTACTCCTACAAATTCAGGTGCTGAAAACGCATCCCATTCCATAAAAGCCAAAAACAGTGATGCAACCACAGGTATCAATGTAAATATGAAAAACCCTATAAAATTTGGAAGAATAAAAGACCATGCGATGAAAGTATTTTTTCGCTCCATATATTCCCAATCATTTTCATTAATGATCAGTGTCTCTCCTTTCGAAAGTAAAATCATTTATTTTCTACTTCACTTCACCCGCTACACGTTTTTCCATATTTTTTATCCCCTCATCAATGCTCGTATCCCCAATCATGATTAATTCATGCTCTTCCGTTAAAATTAAATCCACCGAAGAACTATTTTCATCCATTGGCATTTCAATGACAACATGATTAGGAGTAAATGCTGCTTGTGAAATCTCATCTGTTGGCATACCATCCACATGAAAGTACAAATCATTCATCTCCTGCGTACGATATGCAGGAACAATCCCAATTTTTGCAAGCACTTTTGCTCCCGCTTCACCAGTAGCAAATTCAATAAACTTTTCTGCTTCTTCCGTTTGCTTTGAATGTTGATTCACTGCAAAAGTAGTCGGTGAACCAAATGTCGTTGTTTCTCCATCATTTGTTAATTGAGGAGCAGAAGTAATCCCCAAATTTACATCTGTATTCCCATCTTCTTCTGCTCGAAGGATTGCTGCCATATACCATGTTCCCATCGGCATCATCGCCGCTTGACCATTTTCAAATTGAGAAGCATATGTCGTACCCGTAGAACTTGCTGTTCCCCAATCCAAGATAGAACCATCTGCCTGCATACCTAAAATTGTTTCATAATACGGCTTCATAAACTCATAATTTCCACTTAATAAATCTCCACCAGTTTGCGCCGCTGCAAACGCTTGAAGTGTTGAGCGCCATGTATGCTGGTATGCACCAAACACTTGATCACTAGAACTATCGCTTAATTGTTTTGCAAGGGCATGATATTCTTCCCAAGTCAAATTTTCAGGGTAATCAATGCCAGCCTCATCGAATATATCTTTGTTGTAATAAAGCACCCAGAAGTCCGTGCGGTAAGGTACTGCCAAATATTTCCCTTCATCTGTTTTTAAATAATCTAATGCTCCTTCATAAGCATCTTGGTCCAACCCTTCCACATAACTGGTCATATCCTTCAATTGACCTCGCGAAGCAAAATTTGCATAAGATGTAACATTTTTCATCGTTAAAATATCTGTTGTATCCCCACTAGCTAACATCGTCGTTAACTTTTCATCATAATTGTCAGCCGCAATATCAATTGGCTCAATTGTCACATTAGGATTTTGCTCCTCATAAGCAGAAAATAACGCTTCAAATTCCGGTATCATGTCATAATTCCAAACAGTTATCGTCAACTTCGTTTTTTCATCACCACTACTTGCTTGATCCGTTGAACCACACGCTGTCAAAGTCAACATCATGAGAAAACAAACAACAATAGAAACCATACTTTTTTTCATTACTAACCACTCCTCATATAGTAAAATTTCATTCCTAAACAACAATCACCAGTAAGGATACCAACTTTTATACATTCTCATAAGCGCTTCTAAATAAAAGTAATCTCCCCAAATATTGCATTCATCAACACCTTTGTTATCAGGTTTTGAATATACTGCGTGTAAAAGTATTCCATTAGATGCAAGTGTATTTTTGGTCGTATAATTGTTGGCGAGAGATACTAATATCTCTGCTGCTACTCGGTTATAACGATCTTTCTTTGGGTTGGAAAGAGGTAACTGTTTACTTAATTCCAACAAGCCGCAAACTGCTATCGCTGCTGCCGAACTATCCCTTTCTTCTTCACCGGAAGTAAAAATCAAATCCCAATAGCATACTTTATCTTTAGGTAAATGCGCAATGAAATAATCTGCTAAACGGGAAGCTGCATCTAAGAAGCTTGTATCACCTGTATATAAATAACTTAAGGTAAAACCGTAAATCCCCCATGCTTGCCCTCTCGCCCAACAAGAATCATCTGAATACCCTTGAGCTGTCTTTCCATACTTCGGTTCTCCGCTCACAGTGTCCATATAATACGTATGATACGTTGAATCATCTGGGCGAATAATGTACTTAGCTGCTTGTTTCCCATGAGCATACGCTGCATCTTTATATTTATCATCACCAGTCACCTGAGAAGCAAAATATAATAATGGTAGATTCATATTACAGTCAATGATTATTCTCCCTTGTTGCTCAGGATCATCTAAATCTCCCCACGCTTGAATAATTTTTGCTTTCGGATGGTATCTAGTCATCAATTTATCCGCTGCTTCAACAGCCATTTCTTTGGCCGCTTCATTGCCTGTCACGCGATAGTCAGCCACACTAGATAAAGAATATAAAAAGCCGATATCATGTGTGTTCAGTTCGATATTTTCATCTAATCGCTTTTTAAACTGATTCATTTGGGAGGCAATGATTTCATCCAATTCATTGCTCTCCATATATTCTTTTGCTAAGAACAGCATGCCCACCCAGAAGCTCGCCGTCCAATACGTGTTGTCTTCAGCCGGATAACGTTGTTCAATAGATGCCGCTGCTGGTACTTTTTCAAAGAACTCCCGCTTGTTCTCTAAGATTTTTTTTACAACAAAATCCAATTCTTCCTTTAACCACTCTTTCGTTATGCAATTCCTGTTCATTTTATCCTCCTATGCAAACTTGATTATTTTAACTTTCATCAATGAGTCAGACCATTCTCATGAAAACACTTTCCATATTTAAAAAAGAAAATGACCTAATCATAAGGATTTTCAAGAAATTATTCCTGAAAATTCTTATGATTAGGTCATGCCTACCGGATAGTAACACCCTAAGTTTAGTTTTTTTGTAGATACGTATAAAAAACGTTCACTATTCATATTAGTCTTCTGTTGCTATCAATCCTCAACTATACTTCTTATCAAAAGTTAGCGATTGGCGCACTTATACCATAACATCAAAAATTTGCTTATCATCTATCTGAACCCATTCAGCAATACATTCTTTGTTTTTATCCTTACGAAAATCAAATGTAAGTAAATATCCTTTATCCACCTTCAACGATATCATGTTGCAGTACCCCTTTGACTTGGTTAGGGTTCAGCGATTCATCCTTTGAAATAAAATAATTGCACATCCTAATTTCGAAGACTTTATTCGAAACCATTATCCCTTGTTCCGATTGTTTGATATATCCATATCTAACACCTAGTTCTATCGTCGGGTTATCAATTGTAAAAGTTCGTTTTCGCCCTATTATTAAGATATCATAGATAAGGTCATATAGTTCTTTGTTGTTTTCTAGATTTTTAGATAGATCGTCAAATAAGGTGTTTTTCTCCTTTACTAGAACCTGAACTGCCTGTCTAACTCCATTTATCGTCCACTCTCGGTCAAGTTCTTCATCAATATATTTACAAATACTCGACACTAAAAACGGATACCCACTTGTATACTGATGTATTTCTTCGGAGATTCCCACTATATCCATTCCGGTATGGTGGTCAGCTTCGTATTCAGCTAGCATCGTTGATATTTCCGTTGGATTTGATGAACAAGCACATCTTGCAACTCTTCACTGGAATATGGAAGCTTTTTCATATCAATCCAAGCTAAGTAAATTGATTCCGGCAGGTGGAAAGAAGCCTTTGGTATATGTTCTGCAAGAAAATGTTCAATCGTCCTCATATTTTCAGCGACATACAGATTGAGTTCATCTACCCATTGACCACTTTATGCCATAAATGCCTTGAACCTTTTTGTTTTCACCTTAAACTATTATTCTAGTTATATCAAAAGCTTCAGAAAAATCCTCAAAAGACATTATATGTCCATAGTTTTCAAGTCTCTTCCTTAATTCTTCCAAATAATGAACATCGATATATTGCGCTAACTTCTTACTTCCTTTTTTATAGAAGATAGATTTTTCTTTAAATACTTGTTTTAAATACTCTTCATGAAAATCAGCAAGACTTCCTTTATAGTCGCTCGGAGAAGCCATTAATTCTGGATCATCGGTTCGCACATCATAAAAATTTCTCAATTCCCACAAAGAATTATTACTAATAATTTTCTGATTACCCAAGCACCATGTTTCAAAACAAATATCTTGAACAATTACTCTGATCTTCTCCAAAGGAAAGTTATTTTTTCTACATACTTCATAAGCTTCTTCTTTCCTTTTTTCTATGTCTTCTCCATCACTATCTATTGATACAACTACCAAATCATACTTTTTCATCATCTCACTATCAGTGATGGTCTGCTCTAATTTCATAAATATTCCTGGATATCCCATGTTTCCAAATATATAATAATTATTGTCCTGTGCATCTTGAGGCAACTTTACTTGGGTAAAGTCAGGAAGTATATGACTTATCCATTTTGGATAAACTACCATTTCTGTTTTCCCTTCCACAAATACATATATATTCATTATTCATCACTTCCAGTTCGATACGATTCTAAATTAATCAATTGCATAAACGCATCGTGCTTACTCTCACCTATTCGGTATTCTTTCGCTGTCCTACTCTTTATTTTCAAACCATTACGAGTGATAATCTTCCAACTATCCATTGGTATTCTATTTATTATGTATGGATGATGGCTTGTAATGATAAACTGCTTCTTATCACTCAACATTTCTCCCGCCACTGAGTCAACACAATTTATACCTAAGCTATTTTCAAATTCATCTAATAATATTAAACTACCTGGAGAAGAAAGCCTCGTTGCTGTGATAAATAATAGTGTTTTAAACATTCCAGCAGAAAATTCTCCACTATCTATCCATTTTCCAACTCCCTCTTCCTTCAGTTGAATGGCGTGTCCTTCCCTTTTTTCATCTACTAAAAATGTTTTTATACGAAGATCTTCGACTTTCTCAAATATACCTTGAAACTCCCACTTTACTTCTTTAAATATATCTGGAAAATATTTATACGCATAAATTAACTTCGCTTTATTCGGCATTGTACCTTCACGAACGATATTCAGCAGGGCATTTTTCCCAGATTCTGTTTTTGATACTTTATCTAAGTTTGAATCTGGCGTTGTGACCACATCTATAGCACGCTCACTTTCAAAATCAAAAAAGATTATTCCCTCTATTGCTTTATAAATCGGGTGAATAATATCATCATCTTTATAAATCGATATTAAGCTTTTTGAGCTATCACTATTAGGTAAATGACTGTCTAAAAAGAACACTTGCCCTTTGGATCTTTCAAATATTTTCTTTTCGCTAGGTAATCCCTGATTTTTTATTAATACTTCCCTCATGAAACTCACTCTGCCACTACCTATAGAATCACGTTTCTCTTTCTCTGTAACTCCTGTCCATAGATAAGTTGCATCTTCATTCACACTAAGCTCACACGACCATTCAATAGCTTTACTTACAGAACCCTTTGTAGCAAGATTCTTTAAGTAATGTATAGCATTCAATATCTGTGTTTTTCCCACTCCAGAGGCCCCTACTAACAAAGTTAAATCATCAAAATGTATTCTCTCAATCTCTAAATTCGAATCCTTATTTAAAAAATACAATGAATGCAGTCTCACTTTACTCCACCTTCCTTTAAATAATGTAGCCCACTCTCCTATTATTTATATCATAGCATATATAGAAATTGGATGAGAAACTTTTGATAAATAATTGCTTGCTGAAACATTTGTACCGTCTATTATCACTGATTTTCAGATGCCTTGTATCCCCCCATCAGCCTAACTCACCACCTTTTCCCACCCTAAATTCCACCCCATCAAAATCATCAGCATCAAGAACATACTCACTATCACGCCACCTACCCGAAACAATCCTCTCCGCTTCATCATAACTGGCAGCCTCCACCTCAACAGTCCTCCTCAACATCTCTACAATCTCCACTTTGTAAATTTCCATCAACCAAAATCCCTCTCCAAACCCTCAACCGCCTTCTTCAACCGCGCCAACCCTTCCACCACCTTCGAACGAGGACAACCCACATTCATACGCAAAAACCCTTTCCCATTCTCACCATAGGTCTCCCCTGGCATAATCGCCACTTTTCCATGATGAACAAGCGCATCTTGCAATTCTTCACTGGAATATGGAAGCTTTTTCATATCAATCCAAGCCAAGTAAGTCGATTCCGGCAGGTGAAAAGAAGCCGCTGGTATATGTTCGGCAAGAAAATTTCCAACGGTCCTCATATTTTCAGAGATATACTGGTTGAGTTCATCTACCCATTGACCACATTCATTGTACGCCGTCATCGTTGCAATCATCCCCAAAGCACTTGCTGAAGAAAGACCGTCTCTATTTTTTAACGTGAGCAGAAATTCTTCTTTTACACATTGATTAGGAATCAGCGCATATGAACCACATAGTCCAGGCGTATTAAACGTTTTACTAGCTGATGTACAAATACACACATGCTCCAAATCCTTTGCCACTTCTAATATCGGAAGATGGACAAACGGCTTACGAACAACATCCATGTGAATTTCATCTGAAATAAGAAAAACTTTATGCTTTCGACACAACCCAATAATTCTCTCTAATTCCTCCCTCCTCCAGACACGTCCTGTTGGATTATGAGGGCTACACAATAAAAACACTTTCGCTTTAGGCTCTGCTAGCTTCCTCTCTAAATCAGGAAAATCTATCACATATTTCCCATCTTCCTGCACCAATTTATTATCAGATAACGCCCTTCCTTTGTCCTCAATCATTTTGAAAAAAGCATCATAAGCCGGAGTTTGTACCACCACATAATCTCCTATATCCGTTAAGGAATCCATGAGTTTCGAAATCGTATATAAGACGGACGGACTGTACACAATCCAATCTTTCTCAACGACAGTCGAAAACCTTTCCTCATACCATTTCCTAATTGCACTTTTAAAATCATCATGATTCCATCTCGTATAGCCGAACACACCATGCTCTATGCGCTTCTGTAAATCCCGCAGTATCTCTGGCGGACAGGAAAAATCTGTATCAGAAATAGAAAACGGCAGCAACCCCTCCTCACCAAACCGATCTTGTATGTAATCCCATTGGGTCGAGTATGTCCCATATCGAGAAAAAACTTTATCAAATTCTATCATTCTATCTCTCCTCCTCTCCGTTCCAATTCTTCTATCACAGCAACAAGCAACTGAATCGCACCTTCACAATCACTGATATGTACCAAAGCATTCCATGAGTGACAATAGCGAACCGGAATGCTGATTACCAATGTTGGCTTTCCACTAGCCAATTGCACCGAACCAGCATCTGTCCCGCCTCCACCGAAAAAATCATATTGATAGGGAATTCCACATTCCTCAGCAGCCCCCTTCACAAAATCCAGCAACCGGATATCTCCTAACGCCGTCTTATCAGACACCACCAATCCAGGACCATCCCCCAACACCCTACTTTTATAAAAAGCCGCTTTCGGAGTATCCTTCCCATTGGCCACATCTAAAATAATATTGATATCTCCCTGTACTTTTGCCCCTGCAATTTTAGACCCTCTCGTCCCAACTTCCTCCTGTGCAGTTGCCACACCTATCATTTCAACTGCATGCAACTTCCCAGATAAATGGTTGAATACCTCAGCCATCACACAACAGCCTACTCGATTATCCAATGCTTTCCCTGTGACATAACGACCGTTGAACGTTTCCTTGGCCTCTACAGCCGGAGTAATCATGTCACCGATTTGAATACCAATCGCTTCTATTTCTTCCCTATCTGTCGCACCTACATCAATATACATTTTTTCAATAGGAACAATCTTTTCCGTCATCACCGAATTTTCTGGTAAGGTTCCGATAATCCCTTCGTAGACATGACCATTTTTCCTCGCCGTTATCTTGACTTTCTGCCCCAACATCACATGTCCCCACCAACTGCCAATCGGTTGAAAATAAATGAAACCATCCGAAGTGATATGCTTAACAAGAAAACCCACTTCGTCCAAATGACTATAAATACAAATTTTTCTTTTATCCGTTTGCAAATTTCCGAAATATACATTTCCGAAATCATCAATCTCACTTTTCCCCTGCACATAATCCATTAAAAACTTACTCACTTCTCCTTCTCTTCCTGAAATACCATCTATATTCGACAACTTCATCAACAACTCTTTTGTCTCCATATTAAATCTCCACCCATTCCTTCGGTGCCTTTGTTAATATTTCCACATTCCCATTTTCATCTATCAAAATATCATCTTCTATTCGAACGCCATATTTCTGAGGAAGATAGACTCCTGGCTCCACAGTAAAAGTCATTGCTTGGCAAATCTTTTCCTCACTTTTCGAACTCAAACGAGGATATTCATGACAGGAAAGACCAATCCCATGACCAAGACCGTGAGTAAAGTACTGTTCCAGCCCATAGCCTGCCAGAATGTCCCGAGCTGCCTTATCAATCTCCTTCAAAGGAACTCCTACTTTCAGGGCTGAAATTGCATGTTTCTGAGCTGTCAGCACTTTGTGATACATGTCTTTTTGCTCATCAGATACTTTCCCAAGGGCAAAGGTTCTTGTCATGTCAGAGTAATATCCCTCACAAATCGTACCAAAATCAATCATAATCAGTTCATTTCCTTGAATCACTTTTTTAGAAGCATGAGCATGTGGCAATGCGGTTCTTTTCCCAGAAGCAACAATTGTTTCAAAAGCAGGCCCGGCACTCCCAAGTCCTTTCCCGTAATAATCAATTTCGTTTGCTACTTCTAACTCTGTCATTCCTGGTCGAATAACTCCTAATATATATGCAAAGGTCTGATCAGCCAGCTTAGCTGCTTCCCTCAGTAATGCCACCTCTCTTGGACTCTTTCTCATTCGCAGCTTTTCTACGAATTCAGAAGTCTCTACTAATTCAAATTGTTTTCCTGCACCTAGATTAGTGAGTTGCTTGTAAACTTGGTAAGGGATTGAACTTCCTTCAAAGCCAATTCTGCTTTCATTCCTTCGAATCTCCTGCTGTAGTGACCATTCAGGTTGATCAATATTAACGATTTGAATGTCCATACCATTTGTTTGTTGGTGGGCTTGCTCTGTATACCGCCCATCAGTAATTAAATATATCTCTTCCTGTGTAACGTATAAAAGTCCACTTGACCCTGTAAATCCGCATAAGTATCTGCGATTGGTTTTATTCGTAATCAGTATTCCATCTAAATCATTTTCGTATAGCTCATTTCTCAATCTTTCCAGCTGCTCCATTTTCTTCACCCTCCACTTTTGGTCACATCATCCCAAACGCGAGATAGGCTGTCCAAATGCAAACAACCTACCTCACCTCTCTTCTTCCCTAGAAATCCAAATCAGCTAACAACCCAGCATCCTCATCTGATATAACAGTACTACTAGCCTCATCATGATTTTGCCTCTCCATGTCTTGCTTTTCTAACACTTTAAAAAACGGGAAGTACAAGCCAAATGAAAGGGCAACTTGTACAACTTGAATCACGACCGAGCGCCAGTCAAACCCTGTCAAGAATCCTTCCATAAAAACTGGAACATACGGCGGGTCAAAAATTGGATAGTTTAAGAATCCTAATTTCATCGCAACCATTGGCAACATTCCTACAAACGCACCACCAAAAATAAACGGCAGCATTAAGACAGGGTTTAAAATAATCGGTACGCCGAATAAAACAGGCTCATTGATACCGAAGAGCGAAGGAATGAGTCCAACAGCTCCCACTTTTTTATAACGCTTTGAGCGACTAATCAGCATGGCAATAACGAGCCCAATTGTCACACCTGAGCCAGAGAAATTTGCATAAGCAGATAATGTCCCTCCAGTGATGACATGTGTCATAGGAAGACCAGCTTCATGATTCGAAATATTTTCAGCTAAATATTGAACAGCAATCGGTGAAAGGATTGGTGATAAAACAGCCGAATGGATACCGAAGAACCAGAAAACCAAACGCAACACCAACACAAGATAAATAACCCATAGAGAATCCAAACCACCAATAGCTGGCGCAAGTACGTTCATGATCACTTGAGGCAAAAGAACTCCCCCAGTCAAGCTATCGACAACTGTTCGAATCACAATAAATAACACACCGATTGCAGCTGTTGGGGTAATCAATTCAAAGGAACTAGAAACAAAGTCCGGTACCCCTTCAGGCATCTTGATAATCAACTTATGACGTGTAAAGAATTGATAAATTTTCACAGAAATAATGGCTATGAAAATAGCAGTAAACAAACCTTTCGAATCAAGGTACGTTGCCACGATATTTCCACTCTCATCAACATCCAAGGCAACGAGAAGAAAAGCGATTGCAGATAATAACATAGACCCAACTGTATAGAGCTTATAACTTTCACTTAAAAAATAGGAAATTGCTAATAGTGCATACAACCCAACCAACCCTAAAGATACTTTTGAAATCAAACCAAAGATATATCCATATTGCTCAAACCAATTTTGTACTCCCTGTGCCGTAATCACCTCGGGAATAGACGGAAAAATAGCTGCAATAGATCCCAACAAAAGAACAGGAGTTAAGACAACCATTCCCTTCTTTACTGACGTTAAATATGGGTTACTGTCCACCTTATTTGCAACGGGAACTAAGGTACGACTAATAAATTCTTCTACCTTATCAAACTTACTCACTTGTTTTCGTTGTTCCATTTTGTCTGCTCCTTTATTTTTGTTTTCGGTACGCAAGGATTGCCTGCTTCATGACTGTCGCTCCATCCATCGCCCCATAAATATCTGATGTCAATAAAACTACTGGTTTATGAACCTTATCTGCCTCAACTTTGATATATTCATATTTATGACTTAATTGTGGTCCTACTAAAATAACCTCATACTTGTCGATATAACGATCCAATTTATCAACACCGATAGCTTCCATTGGATAATCTTTCACATCCAGTTTCTCTGATTCATTCACTACTTTTTTCATGGCTTCCATCATCATCGTCGTTGAAAAACCACCAGCACAAACTAATAAAATTTTCATCTGTTATCTCTCCTCACCTTTCAATTCTTTCAACATGTCAATCATTTCCTCAATGAGATCCCTTGCTAATAAACTTGTCATCAAATGGTCTTGAGCATGAATCATCAGCAATGACAATTCTGTTCCCTCTCCATTTATTTCTTTTCTGATTAATGTGGTCTGCTCTTCATGAGCCACGAGAGACTTGTCTTTCGCTGCTTTCATCTTTGCTTCTGCAAGTTGGAACTCTCCCTTTCTTGCTAGTCGCAATGCTTCAAAAGCCGCTCCACGACTATCGCCAGAAGCGGAAATAATCTGGAAAATACTTTGTTCTTGATTGTTCATATCCCTTTACCCTCCATAGCCTTTTTATACAAAAAAATGACCCAACTAGCAGGATTTCCAGGAGTTGTCTCCCAAATTTTTCCCACTAATTAGGTCATGCCTACCGAATAGTAACACCCTAATAAAATATGATTATATGAATTGTTTCAATACATGCGAGTTGTTCCCTTGTATTCGAGTAAAGCGGTTACTTTCTTCTTCCACGTCACGTACAAAAATCTTCTCCGCACATTCCATATCAAATCTTCTATGAGGAACAGCCCGAAAACCAATTCCCTTCCCTATCGCAATTTTTTCTACTCCATTATCTTCCACCAAAACGGCATTGTGATTAATCTTTTTTAGAACAGATGCCACATGAAACAGCTCCTTTTTCATCAAGAAATTTTTCTTCAAAAAATGCGGGAATAGCTTTACGTTCCTAGCAATACTATCGTTCTGACTAACACAATCGACTTTCATTTCGTTTATAAAAACAACTAACAATCTGAAAATTCCATTGACTATTTCTCCACTAAAATGAATGTCCCAAAAATATCCAACGAAACAACTACAAAAATGCTTACAAATCTTGTAAAATAAAAGTGTGTGTCTTCAAACTGGAAGAACTGTTTTTATTGGCGTGAAAGCAGTTCCTCTTTTGGCGTTTCGTACATAAATGAATGTTGCTTTAAAATACTATGAATTCTGAAAACTCTAATTAAAAAAATTGTGTACCTTAAAAATGAACATTTTTCATTATCGAGCTATATTTTGTACTTCTTTCGATAAGCAACACCACCTTTAACAGTTTATTCATCGGGTCTCTTCCTACCCTTTTAGATAATCAGGGAGTTGATGCTAGTTTTTTTGAAATGGAAAACGTATCTTTTTCTCCATCGTTTTCATCAATACTTGCATACTGACGGAAACTTTCATTCATTGGCAAAAGTCATAATAAAGTGTTGGATAAGCAGGAAAACAAGCTTAGGAGCATGTTGACGGTGGTTAACATACGTGGATGAAGCATTTTCATTTTCCGGTTTTCTGTTGCTTTGTTACTTCTTGTGAGTTTGCCGTTGTTTTTTGGTGGTAAGATGAGTGTCTTTTCTTTTCGTTAGATACATTAAATCACGAATTACATTTAAAGTCAAATTATTTTCGTGATTTTTTTCAAATGATTATTAGGAGGAGAATGATATGAACACTTTAAATGAATTTGATAGCTTTAGAGAGAGATTGCCGTTCCTACTAAAAAAAGTTGGTTATAACAAAAAACAAGCTTCAAAAGAAGTTGGCATATCAATAAACACAATTAAATATTATGAAAACGGAGGGCGTCCAGATACCAAAATTCTTCAGGGACTTTCAAAGTTAGTAGGAGTATCCATGGAATTTTTACTTACTGGTGAAGAAAAGGAAAAATATATAAGTGATGAAGAGATTCAACTTATCCATGTTTATCGAACACTCAATGAGAAGCAACAACAGAAGGTTAGTCGCTATTTACCTGAGAGTACAAATATGCTCGATAGCTTAGATAGAAGATTTAAATTGCTACTTGATAATAGAGGGTACGAACCAAAAGACGTTGCAAGAGCACTTAATGTAACCGATAATACTATTTCAACATATGTAAATGGAGGAATTCCTAAAATTAATATTTTTTATCAACTTTCGAAATTCTTTGAAGTATCAATGGAGTGGTTTCTCACTGGTGACGTAGAAATAAAGGGTTTAAACGAGGAAGAAAATCTATTTATTCAAAGGTATAGAACGCTTAATTTAAAGGAGCAGGGAAAGATTATTGGTTGTATGGATGGGATGATTTTGGAGGCAGGGGGTTAATCAAGGGTTAGTAACTGAACTCTTCCTTGTTCTTAGTCTATTATGCTGTATTCCATGATAATATTTAGGGATATTATTTGAAATATGTAATTTAATTTCGTATCATTAATAAACAAGCATTACTTTATCTACAGAGCTTTATATTTACTTAACTCAGCCCATTTATTTTTGACGTTGTAAAGATATATCAATTAATGGAGGTGAAGGTGATGCTTTCTAATATTCGTAAATCACTTAAGAAGAACAAAGATTGCGTGCCAATGAGTGAATACAAAAACTTAGCTAGTAATGCTTTGAGAAATGGCTCTTCTAAAGGTGGTAAAGTAATGCGTAGTTTTAGAAAAAAATAGTAAAGTACCAAATAAGGATCTATTTGCTAATCCTTATTTGGTACTTTACTCGTTTGATTTCTGTGCTTAAATCTTTCCAAGTTTGATATCTATCCCAGTTATCTCGGCATAACCAACAGCTTTATTACAGTATGTTTTTGGTATGTATATTAGTATTCTTCATTTCCTCGATCCAAGAATCTAGTTTCTCAACACTCTTTGTGGTAAAGATGGTTTTCAACTCCCATGCCAGTGAGCAGCAACGATGATACTTTCTATAATTCTAAAGGGGCTAAGTGTTATAAAGATTGGACAAAACATCAATTTTTAGAGATACCTGTTTGTGATGACGGAAGAATTTATAAAGTTTTATCAGTAGGATTTTTTGGCCGTATGGAACAAGCCAATTTGACTATAGAAAATAATGGTCATAGAGAATGCTATTTATTACCAAATGAGTTATTAGATTGGGCTGTCGATTGTGTTAGCCTTGCAAACATGGGATGCAATCCATTTCCTTCACAAGTACAATTTGGTATTGCAGATAATAATTATTATGCTGAGTTTTGCTAGATAGTATCTGTACAAAATTTAGAGAAAGAACTGAACTGTTTTCACCTCATTTATTTCATTTTTGTGCTTAACCCTTCACTTTAACGAAAAAGGCTAGGATCAAAACGCGATTTTCATCGAGCTATGTCCTAGCCTTTCCATAAAAACAATTCGGTAATTCAGTCCCTAAATATAAATAACCAATTAAAGCCAAGCACTAATCAAAAATAGATATTGTCACTTTTTTCATTTCTTGTTTTCTTTTTGAATGTACTTCCATACTCATCTTCGATCTCATATTTCTTTAGTAATCTATTTAACCTTATTGGTAACGGATCCCGTACCTCTTGCCTGAAAGTGATGGCACCATTTCTAAGGGCATGAATAAAATTAGCAATTTCCACACGTTTGTTGCTATTATCTTCATACATAACAATTATTTCTTTTGCCTGCTGCTTGTCCATTTTTATATCCGCTGCTTTTTCTTTTTGAAAAGTTTTTAGTGAGCCTTGAAACATAGTTTGCGTTTTTTGCCCAATGGAATAGAAAATTTGCCGAGAAGTGTCTGTATACAATCCTCCGCCTAAAGAGATTTCGATAGTATTTCCGCTTCTCTTGTTCTCTTTATAGGTGGTAGCTTCAGGAACGTCATCTGTTTCATTGTAGCGAATATAGTGTAAGTTCATAGGGAGCTCTTTATATTTAGATACATTAGGATTATAAAGAAAGTCAAATCCTAGACTTCGTAATGCTGCATCAAATATGAAATAACAAGTATCATTTGGATACTGTGCAAGTATCTCTTTTTCAAAAGAGGATAGCTTTTCTAAATAATTATACTCCTTATTATATTCACTCTTGCTTATTTTCTT
>DAIDKD010000035.1 GCA_027451065.1 Bacillaceae bacterium
TTCTGCTTGCAAGTGATTCGGCAATACTACTACTTAATCGATATTGATCCGAATTTTCGTATTGCCAACAACACAGAAATTCAAATACTGATAGAAGAAGTAATCGAAGAGTTGTTAGAAGAACAATATAGCTTAGCGGACAATGAATCCTTTTTTGAATTAGTTGACCGCTATACCAATGATCGTAGTGATTCGATGATTCAGGATATGATAATGAAACTGTTTTTAGACTCTAAAGCACATCCTAGCCCGAGTCAATGGTTGGATAGCATTGTCGCTTTATATGATGTAGGGGAAAAAAATATCGATGAGATTGTGTACGGGCAACAGCTTATTGCTGGTGTAAAGCTACAATTGCAAGGAGAGAAAGAACGTCTCTTACAAGGTTTGCATGTTGCGGAGCTTCCTAAGGGTCCGGCACCATATATTGCCAATTTAACAGAGGATTTGGAGCTGATAGAAAAATTACTGACAAGCCCTAACTGGCAAGAGATGTACGATGGTATGCAATTGGTAAAATGGGGGAGATTGGCAGCTTGTAAGAAAACAGAGTATGACCCAGTACTCATTGACAAAGTAAAAGGAATAAGAGATAAAACGAAGAAAAATGTCGACCAACTAAAAAAGGAATTATTTACGAGGAAACCAGAGTCTTTATTAGCAGATATGAAAAAAATGCAGCCCATTATTGAGGAATTGATTGCTCTCGTAAAAGAGTTTGATTCACGATTTCAGCAGAAAAAAGAAGAAAAAGGAATCGTTGACTTCTCCGATTTGGAGCATTTGTGTCTAAGTATTTTACAAGAACAAGGTGTAGAAGAAAGAATTCCCTCAGCAGTAGCTCACGGCTACAGAGAACAATTTGCTGAAGTATTAGTAGATGAATATCAAGATGTCAACTTAGTCCAAGAAGCTATTTTAAAGCTTGTTGCAAAAGAAGGGCCGGGGAATTTATTTATGGTCGGAGACGTGAAGCAAAGCATTTACCGTTTTCGTCTTGCAGAACCAGGATTATTTTTAGGAAAGCATGAAAGTTTTACAAAAGACGGAAGCTCAAACGGAATGCGGATTGACTTATCTCAGAATTTCCGAAGCCGTTCTGAAGTATTAGATGCTACTAACTATGTTTTTAAGCAAATCATGAGCAAGGAAGTAGGAGAAATCATTTATGACGAAGATGCTGAGTTGAAACTAGGTGCTACTTATCCAGAAAGCAAGAAAACGGCTGCCGAATTAATTGTTATCAACCAAGGTTCAGCAGAAGGAGTAGATGAGGAATTAGAAGTTGTTGATATAGAGAAGGCTCAATTAGAGGGAAGAATGATTGCTAAGAAAATCAATGAGATGAAATCTTCCGGCTATGAAGTTTTTGATAAAGACCTGAAAATGATGAGACCGATTCAGTATCGTGATTTTGTTATTTTGTTGCGAGCTATGCCTTGGTCAGCACAAATTACGGATGAGTTAAGAGCAGAAGGAATTCCTGTCTACGCCGAACTAGCCGATGGATATTTTGAAGCAACAGAAGTAGCAATTATGATGAATGTGCTACGGATTATTGACAACCCTAATCAAGATATCCCGTTAACATCGGTTCTGCGCTCGCCAATCGTTCAATTAACAGATGAAGAGTTAGCAGAAATCCGCATTCATCAACGGAAAGGAAGCTACTACGAAGCAATGAAAACTTATCTTCATGGCAAGGGTGAGCCAGCTGTCGCAGATAAAATTACTTATCTTGTTGAATTCATCAACAAATGGAGAGATATGGCGAAAAAAGAATCTTTATCTGATTTAATTTGGCAAATATACCGTGATACCGGCTATTACGATTTTGTAGGTGGAATGCCTGGTGGAAAACAAAGGCAAGCGAATTTACGTGTTCTTTACGACCGGGCGAGACAATATGAAGCAACCTCATTCCGTGGCTTATTCCGATTTGTACGCTTCGTAGAAAGAATGATTGCTAGGGGAGATGACTTAGGCACGGCAAGGGCCTTAGGTGAACAAGAAGACGTTGTCCGTATGATGACTATTCACAAAAGCAAAGGGCTAGAATTTCCAGTCGTTTTCCTTGCAGGAGTAGGTAAGCAATTTAATATGAGAGATTTGTACGGTTCTTTTTTACTTCATAAAGATTTAGGGTTTGGCTCTAAATATGTAGATCCAAACTTGAGAATTGCTTACCCGACCTTACCTCAATTAGCACTCAAACAGAAGAAGCGATTAGAAAGTATAGCTGAAGAAATGCGGGTATTATATGTAGCAATGACCCGTGCCAAAGAAAAGCTAGTGATGATCGGTACTGTATCTGATAAAGAAAAAGCGGTAGAGGGATGGAATCAAGCAGAAAATCATAAAAAGTGGTTGCTACCTGATGCTATGCGTGCTTCTGCAAAAAATTATTTAGATTGGATCGGCGCAGCTTTGGTTCGTCACAATGCGGGCAGGCAAATAGATGTATATAGCACAGCACCAGCTGAGATACGGGATTACCCGGCGAAATGGCAAATAACCTTTGTAGATGAAACAGAGCTACATGGAAATGACAGCAAAGAAGAGGAAATGCAAGCAGAATTTCTAGCTCATCTTCGTGATGGTGATTTTGTTCCTTTTGAAAGTGACAGGAGAGATGAAATTGCATCGATTCTAGCATGGAAATATGAATACGAGGATGCTGTTCATCACGGTGCAAAGCAATCTGTTTCAGAAATTAAACGGATGAAGCAATTATTCGCAGAAGATGAGAATGTGATGACAAAACCATTTACCTCATCCATTAAACCTCGTCCTCGCTTTATGGAGAAGAAGAA
The DNA here is from genome assembly GCA_027451065.1 of Bacillaceae bacterium. Classification (GTDB taxonomy): domain Bacteria; phylum Bacillota; class Bacilli; order Bacillales; family Bacillaceae_G; genus DAIDKD01. Next base: position 2,814 of record DAIDKD010000035.1, read on the forward strand.
AATGACAGTAGCAGAAATAGGGACGGCTATGCATATGGTCATGCAGCAATTACACGCCTATCAGGGCATATCAGAAGCAGAAATTTTTGCACAAGTAACGAAAATGGTCAAAGAAGAATTTTTAACAGAGGAACAGGCTGAAAATATTGATGTCGCTTCTATTTCGAAATTTTTCCAAACATGGCTTGGAAAAAAATTACTTGAGTCAAGTCAAGTAGAGAGGGAGATTCCTTTTACATTACAAGTATCTGCAAAAGAAGTTTACTCTGACTGGACGCATGAAGAGGATGAAAGGATCATCGTCCAAGGAATCATTGACTGTATCATTGAAGAAGAAGATGGAATTATCTTGATTGATTATAAGACAGATAATATTTCAGATAGATTTCAAGGAGACTTCGCCGAAGCAAAGCCAGTGCTACTGGAACGTTATGAAACACAGATTGATTTGTATGCCAAAGCATTGGAAATGGTCTTAAAAAAGAAGGTAAAGGAAAGATACCTTTACTTCTTTGATGGTGGTCATGTGGTCGGATTATAAGAAAGGGGCGCAGAAGCGCCTCTTTCTTATAATCTGATGCAACAGACAACCATGATAAGTACGGGAAAATCAAAGGATTCGTTGGTTGTCTGTTTCAGATTCATAACTTATTTCGCAGGGGAATTTTTGAAGAATAGTATGAAGTAGGCTAACCTAGCTACACTAAAATTCACCTTCAGAAGCTGTGAAAGGAATATTTAATCGTCTTTCAATATTTCTTACACGTTGATTTAATCGATTTAGTTGACGTGTGTGACGCTGGGTGACTTCTTCAAGTTGATTTACTTGACGGTTTAATTGATTTACACGTCTTTCTAGCTCTCGTAACTGAGGTGGCTGTCTATCATCGGACTCTTGATATTCTTGCCAGGCCGGTTGAGGTTGTATGTTTATATATGGATCATAACTTGTTGGAAGTTGGTGTGGTTGATAATAGTTGAAAGGTGGGTACATCATTTATCACTCCTTTTTTTATAAACTCTAACCTATAGTATGTGGAGTATCAAGGATTAGAGACGACTTTTGCCCAGTAGGCTGTGTGAAAAGGGGAACTTTTCACATGTCCTACTGGGCAAAAGAATTATACTCTACCGTTGAGTAATAAAATTATTCCACCAACCTGTATTCTTAAATAAACAATCAAAGATTTTAAATATCCCATATCCTATTATGCCACCTAGAATATTTGCGATCATATCATCAATATCAGATGAGCGACCTATGAAATATTGCAAAAATTCAACACTAAATGTAACTAGAAATATAATGAAGAAAGCTCTATATAACTTTCGCATCATTTTAAATACTACTGGTAAAAAAGATCCTAATGGGATAAACATTATTATATTTGGGACTACTTCGACAATCACTCTATCTATGCCATTAGAATTAACTTCTTCTACCCATTTGAAAGGTGTAAGATTTAAAACATATTGTTCTGGTCTAAAATTAATTTCTGTAAATAAGAGTGTAGCAAAAATAATAAGAAAGAAGGAGCAGAATAAGGCTAGATAACTTAATTGTCTTAGAATGCTTTTACCTTTTTTCTTTAAAGTGAATAGAATAGGTACATACAATACACTTATTACCACAATAAAGATAACCGCTAGTGTCAAGTATGCTGTTATTCTGTGCATAAATACTCCCTCCTGTTTTTTTATCGATTGACAACGATATTCCCACTATCTGCTACAAGTATAATAGAGTTTGTTCCATCGCCAATTTGAGCAGTTCCTCGCTGTTGTTCTTCCTCAAATTCATTTTCAGAAGAGGTAATCTCCCAATCGATATTTCCCTTTATCTCGCCATATTGCACAGTAGCATCAAGGGAAAGTGAATCATCCTGCTGTAGATTAAGAATAATATTTCCGCTAGATGTCTCTAACATGGAATTACTAGTGAGTGAGCTGTTTTCTACCCGAATGTTTCCGCCGAATGATTGAGCTGTTAAAGAACCGCTGAATTGTGTAGCGGTAATATTTCCACTACTTGTTTCAAGAACAGCCGAGCCGTTTACATTATTCATATCAATATTTCCATAGTCGACAGTAACCCTTATGTCAGCGTCGTCCGGAACACTAATGTGTAGAGTTCCAGCAGTAGTATCGGTAAAATTAGAAATATTTTCTCCTTCCACGAAAACTCTATTCCCAACTTGTTTCATCGAAAATTGATTGTTGAATTGCTCTCCTAGAAGTTCTTCACTCTCCATATTTCCACGAATAACTCCAGTTACATTCACAGCTTGCTCATCTGTTCCAGTAACCGTCATATGATAATCGGGAACAGTAATAATTACTTCCTCAATGGTATCAGTAGAGGCAAGAGTTTCATTTAGTTCATAAGAAGCTGTTTGAAAACTGAAGCCAAGTTCGTTTAAAGCAAGTTGTCCCATATTAAAAAGAAGTGATACCCCACCAATGGTAATCAAAAGCAAGATACAGGCAAAACTGATTTTTAATTTTTCCTCTTTTTGTCGAAAATGCAAAACAAGAATTTCTATCCCTAAAAAAATGCAGATAAGTGGCCATGCATATAACAAAACATTTGCAAAGGAAACAGGAAGAAAAGGTTGTAATAGCCATAAAGCTCCGATGGCTATTAACAACACTCCTCCTGTGATTGCACCTACTTTCCACTGTCTCATTTTTTCTCCTCCTCCGACGCATCATCCTTTTCTCCGCGAAGTAACTTAACACCTAATCCAATGATAATCACTGGAATAATCAGTTGCTGGAGAAAATGGTATGGAATGTATTGAGTAATTGTGTCTGGTAAGCTCCACATCAGCAGGTTTGATAAGCTGTAAAGTCCAAAAATGATTAGTACCCAACCTACAAGATTTTTTCGTTCTTTTAAAATACCCCATTGAAATACTTCTTCATCCTTTGCGTCACCGTATTCTACCACGTGGCGATAATGTTGCAAGGCATCATAGTAGCTGTAGAAAACAAGGACTGGCATAAAAACAAGTGCTTCTGCAAAATTTGCTTGGATTGCTAGAAAAATTCCTCCCCAAAACAGCAACATAAATTGTAAACCTCTGTTCATTAATCCTAAGTATAGCTGTCCCCATCCTGGTAAGAAAGAAAAAATATATACCCATTTCTTTGGCTTTCTCATCTGTTATCATCTCCTATATTTATATTGTTAGATATCATTTCTAAAAAGCGTAATCCTCTTTCAAATGATTGGTTTGCTTGGTTGGCGACTTGTGAAGAAAGTCCAACCATTTCATTAGAGGTATGAAAAATATGTTCAACAACTTGTAGTTGTGAAAAAAGGATTGTTGCCGCTGTTGCAAGAGCAATGTGAAAATAAGCCGTTCTTTTTCTTTTTTTCATTATTGTACTTTTTGGAGTCTGTTGTCTTTCTTCAATAGATTCTAATACTGTTGTAGCAATATCGTTCTGGACTGTGACAGATGGTTCATGCCATTCATTTGTAAGTTCTTGCATAAAGAAGGCTAGTTGATTACATTCTTCACATTGATGAAGATGCTGTTCAATTCTTTTGTTCATATCGTCGGAGAGTTCACAATTCATATAGGCTATCATATCGTTATCAGTAATATGTTTCATTATTTTTCTCCTTTCCGTACTTTCGCATCATTTGCTTCGCCCGATATAGTCTAGATTCTACAGTTTTGACTGCAATATCTAGTTTTTCAGCTATTTCACGATAAGATTGATGTTGCAAGTAATACAACTTGACAACATCTTGATAATTAGGAGGAAGGTTATCCACAAATTCTAGAATCAACCCTTGTTCTTCCTTCTTTATTAGTGAACTCTCTGGCGTTTCCTTTGTTGACAAAGATTCGTCTATTTCTTCGCTTTGATATGACGGCGTCCGTGCCAATTTCCTTTTATAATCAAGAGCCTTACTCATGGAAATTCTGTAAATCCAAGTGGAGAAGGCAGAATCTCCATGAAATTGAGAAAGTGAACGATATAATTGGAGAAAGACTTCCTGTGTAATATCTTCTGCATCTTTTTGGTCCCTTGCTACTTTGTAGGCCACAGCATACACTTTTGATTGATAGCGAAGAATCAATTTGCGAAATGCTTCTTTATCACCGTCAAGAGCTTGCTGTATTAATTGTTCGTCTGTCTCCATTTCATCACCACCTTCTTCCTACACTACTTTAGACGATGAAAAAATGAAATACCCTGCAAAAAATAAAAAAATTTTTGCACCGTGTAATTCACATAGTCAGCGACAAATAATTGTAGTTATCCACAATAATATACACAGATTAACGAAATTCCTATACAGATGAAAAATATGATTCTTTTTTCTAAAAAATAAGGAAGAAAAGTAAAAATAATTCATTGTAAGCAGATAGGAATTATGATATATTAAATAAGAATCATTTTATATGTGAAGATGGAGGAGTTTCAATGAAAAAAAGAAATATATTAGGAATGATAACAATCATATTTACAATGCTATTGACAGCATGTGGACAAGGCAATGGAGCTGATAGTGATACAGCAGTACAAGAGGGAGAGCGTAGTGTATTCAACATTGTTGAAAGCGGTGAAATATCCACATTAGATGCTTCGCGTGCATCAGATGGTTTCTCTTTCGGAGCATTGAACAATGTAATGGAAGGTTTGTTTATGCCAGGGCCAGATGGTGAGCCTGTACCAGGAGTGGCAGAATCATATGAAGTGAATGAAGATAATACAGTATATACATTTACTTTGAGAGAAGATGCAAGGTGGTCTAACGGTGATCCAGTGACTGCTCATGATTTTGAGTTTTCATGGAGACGTGCGGTTGACCCTGAAACAGCTTCTGGATATGCCTTTATTATGCATAATCATGTGAGAAATGCGGAAAGAATTAATAATGGTGAGTTACCTATAGAGGATCTAGGGGTAAGAGCGATTGATGATCACACATTAGAAGTTACTTTAGAACAACCAGTACCATATTTTATTGGTTTATTAGGCATAGCAACATTTTTTCCATTGAATGAAGAGTTTGTAGTAGCACAAGGTGATGATTTCGGAACAGATGTAGATACTACGCTTTACAATGGACCATTTATGATGTCAGAATGGCGTCGTGGTGAAAGTTATCAAATGCAAAGAAACCCATACTATTGGGATGCAGAAAATGTCCAATTGGATGAAATCAATGTAAGTATCATATCAGAAGTTTCCACAGCAGTAAATCTATATGAAACAAATAGAGTAGACCAAGTCACACTTACTTCAGAGTTTGTAAATAGATTTGAAGGTGATGAAGCGTTAGAGATGACAATTAGACCGACGACATCTTTTTTACGGTTGAATCAAGAAAATGAAGCCTTAAGCAATGAAAATATTAGAAGGGCAATAAGTTTATCTATTAATAGAGAAGGAATTACAGAAACAATTCTTAACAATGGTTCTATTCCAGCTGATGGACTTGTTCCAAGAGGACTTACAATGGGACCAGACGGAGTAGATTTCCGTGACAGTAGCCCACTAGAATCAAGAACAGATGAAGAGGAAGCGAGAAGACTGTGGGAGCAAGGTATGGAAGAATTAGGAGAAAGTAGTGTATCATTAAGAATGATTGCTAGTGAAGACTCTAGTTCAAGAAGTGTAGCTCAGTATATTCAAGGAACCCTAGAATCTAATTTGGAAGGCCTCTCGATAGATCTTGTATTCCTTCCACCTAACATCACTCGTGAAACGGAGGCAGAAGGAAACTTTGATATATCTCTTGCTTCTTGGGGAGCGGCATTCCCAGATCCAATGACATATTTAAGCCAATTTACAACTGATAGCCCATTTAATCGAATGAGTTTTTCTAATGAAGCATATGATCAATTAGTTGAAGATGCGAATTCAGTTTTATTAACAGATTTATCAGCACGATGGGAAGCACTTCAAGAAGCAGAAAGAATTTTAGTGGAAGAAGATGCAGCGCTCATTCCAATCTTTCAAGCAGGACATGTTTTTTTACAACGTACAAACGTACAAGGTGTTGTGATTCGTCCGTTTACAGGTATTTATAGTTACCGATGGGCTTCTATTAATTAAAAGAGGTTGAGACAAACTCTACCTCTGAAGTGAAAAAGTGAAATCGACATTGCGATTTCACTTTTTCATTTATAGAAACTAGTTATGTTCCAGCCCCATCTATCTAAGTCCAAAAAAGACAATCCCTATAAAAAGCGCCGTAATTAACATAATCGGCTCACCTTGTAGGAGTTTTGGCACAGCACAAGTGGCCAATCTTTTGCGCGTGGCTGTGAAAAATGCTAATGCTAAAAGAAAGCGAAACCCAGGTGCAACACCACTAATCAAAAGGAGCGCTACAAAAACAATAGCTATACTTATTTCTTTTGCTAGCTTAAACTTCTTCGTATCGTTAAAAAAGGAAAGGCTTCTTAAAAATTTCAACATGACAGAATCATCTGTCAGTAAGTATGCTAAAATGATAGAAATAATTGTATTAAATTCCATCACGAACACCTTCTTCCTGTACGCCAAAAGCTTTTGGCATTGTCAGCTTTTCAATAAGCGGTACTAGTAAGTTCATCGTAACAATTGAGAAGGCAACACCTTCGTAGAAGACACCAAACTGTCTAATAGCAACTGTAATCACACCTAGTCCAATAGCAAAGATTACCTTTCCTTTCTTCGTAAGTGGGGAAGTGGTATAGTCAGTTGCCATGAAAATAGCACCTAAAAATAGTCCTCCTGAAAGAATATGGAAAATAGGATTTTGCCCTAAAAGAGCTGTAAGAACAAATACAACGCCAATATAAGTCACAGGGATAATAGGGGAAATGACCCTTTTCGCAACTAAATAAATACCGCCAATCAGTAAGGCAATTTTACTTGTTTCCCCAAGAGAACCTGCTCTTACACCTAAAAATAATTGCAGGTAGGAGGGGATACTTTCGTAATTTCCTTCTGCCGCTAACACTAAGGGAGTTGCTCCACTTACCACATCAAATCCCAAATCAACTATTGGATTTAACATACCAGTAAGCGGTATGGAAAATAACACGACTAGAGCCGCTCTGGCAGCAATGGCAGGATTCACTAAGTTAAATCCAATTCCACCAAATAGTTGTTTTACAAGAACAATAGCAATAACAGCTCCAACTACTGCCTGCCAAATAGGAAAATCAACAGGATAGTTAAAGGCAAGGAGCATTCCTGTGACAACGGCACTCAAATCACTGATAGTATTACTTTTCTTCATCACTTTACGACAGACATATTCTGCTAGAACACAAGAAATAATGGTAACCGCAACTAAAAGCAATGTTCGATAACCAAATAAGATCACAGAAGCAATAAGTGCCGGAATGAGAGCAATAATAACATCGAGCATCAAATGGTTTGTTTTAAAAGGTGAAAGTATGTGGGGTGACGATGAAACAATCAATTTATTTTTCAAAATAATCTCCTCCTTCCTTATTTTTTCGCTGCTAAGTCGCGCAACATAGCTTTTCCGCTTCTAATATGTTGAACCAAGTGACGATTTGAAGGGCAAGCGAAAGAGCACAGTCCACATTCGATACAGGCCGCAAGATCTAATGTTTTTAGATTTTCCATCTCGTTCCAGCGCACACTTTGGTCAATAGAGACTGGCATTAAATTCATCGGACAAACATCTACACAACGGGCACAACGAATACAGTCACTTTCCTCGTGTTGTCGTGCTTCTTTTTTTCCAAAAGCAAGAATTGCATTGGTTCGTTTCGCAGTTGTCACCTCGTCTGTTGGAATAGTAGTTCCCATCATTGGTCCGCCTTGCAAAATTTTTACAGGTTCTTCTTTGTACCCGCCACAAAATTCAATAATATCTTTCACTGAAGTTCCAATTGGTACAAGAACATTTTGAGGCTGGCTCACAGCGGAACCGTCTACAGTAACCCTTCTTGCCACTAAAGGAATTCCTGTTTGTAAGTATCGGGCAAACGTTGCGACAGTTGTTACGTTGGCAACTACAATGCCTATATCTGAAGGTAATTTGCCAAGGGGAAGAATACGGTTAGTACAAGACTCAATCAAAATTTTCTCGGCACCTTGAGGGTATTGAGAAGGTAATATTTTGATAGAAATATTTTTGAATCTTTCATTCTCCTTTTTTAAAATATCTTCAAGTTGTGCAATAACAGTTGGGTTCTTGTCTTCTATGCCGATAATTGCTTGTTTTACTTTTAAATGTTTACTGAAGGCAGCAATTCCATCTAGAACATCATAAGAGCTTTCTAAAATTTCTCTAGCGTCAGATGTAATATATGGTTCACACTCTGCCGCGTTGATTAGTAATGTGTCGATTTTTCCTTTATCTTGTTCGGAAAAATTTAGTTTAATATAAGTAGGGAAGCCAGCACCTCCTAAGCCAACGAGTCCAGATTTTTTTATTGCTTGAACAAAATCCTGGTCGTTTTCAATAACTGGTGGTGCAATACTAGGGTCCATCATTTGCTTGCCATCTGCCGCAATGATAATTTCTGAAGGTAATACTTTTTCTATTTTTCCTGAAACGCTAGAATGGATGGGAGCAGATACGAAGGCTTCGCTATCAGCAATTACTTGTCCAACCTTTACGTCATCCCCTTCCTTTACAATAGGGATGCATGGGGCACCGATATGTTGCTGCATGGCTATTCTTACTTTATTCGGGACAGGCATAGGAACTGTTTCAGAATTTAAAGTATTTTTGTGATGGGGGACTTTTATTTTTGTAGGCTTTACCCAAGCGCTTAGCTTCATAAACATAAAATATTCTCCTTTCTCTTAACAACAACAAAATCAGAAAAACCATTACAAAAATTGAACGGATAATTGATTTTTGTTGGTTAGATGTTTTTTAAAATGAACAAAGCACTATAACATCTATACATGCTAGTGCCGATAATTATTATAAGGGTAGTATTTTAAAAAGTACATAGCTTTTTCTATTTTTTATAAAATAAAAACTTATTTTTATGAAATAATAAGTTTTGAGAAATGGCCAGAATCGACCATTTCTCAAAACTATCTTATTGAATAATATGAATAGGATGTCCCATTGCAACTTCTGCTGCTTCCATGGAAATCTCACCTAATGTAGGATGAGCATGGATTGTATCTGCAATATCCTCAGCCGTCATTCCAGCTTCAATTGCTAAACCAAGTTCAGAAATTATATCTGATGCGTTGGCCCCGACAACTTGAGCACCAATTAATAAGCCGTCCTCTTTTAGTGTTACTAACTGTACGAAACCTTCTGTTGCATTTAAAGATAAGGCACGTCCATTGGCCCCGAAAGGGAATTTCGAAACAACTACTTCTAACTTCTCTTCGTCTGCTTGCTTTTTCGTATACCCTACTGTTGCAAGTTCAGGGTCTGTAAAACAAACTGCCGGAATTGCAAGGTAGTCAATTTCAGCAGGTTCTCCACTGATAGCTTCTGCAGCAATTTTTGCTTCATAAGATGCTTTATGGGCTAATGGTGGTCCGTCAACAATATCTCCTATGGCATAGAAATTTGAGATATTTGTACGGCACTGTTTATCAATTTTTACTAAGCCTCGTTCTGTTAGTTCAATACCTACTGCTTCTAAACCAATTTCACGTGTATTTGGAAAGCGACCTACTGTTACTAAAACATAGTCAGCTTCAATAGATTTTAACTCGCCTTTTGTTTCGAAATGTACTGTTACGCCCTCTTCTGTCTCAGTCACTTCTTTTCCGAATGCCTCTGTATAAATTTCTACATTTCCTTTTCTCTTTAAGCCACGCTTTACGATAGAAGACATGGCAGGTTCAAATCCGGCTAAAACATCTTTTCCAGCTTCTAAAATAGTTACCTCTGTCCCAAAGTTTGCATAAGCTGTTCCTAACTCCATTCCAATATAACCGCCACCGATAACGACTAATTTTTTAGGAATGTTAGGTAAACTTAATGCTTCTGTAGAGCTTATTACTCGTTTTGACCATTTAAAGCCAGGAATTTCAATTGGTGTAGAGCCAGTTGCCAAAATAACATTATTAAATGTATATGTTTGTGCTGAGTCTTCTGTCATAACACGCATTGTATTGGCATCATTAAAGTATGCTTCCCCTTTAATAATTTCAATTTTATTTCCTTTAAGTAATCCTTCAACACCACCAGTTAATTTTTTCACAACAGAGTCTTTCCAAGTTTGTACTTTAGAAAAATCAACAGTGACATTTTCTGCTGTAATTCCCATCTCACTAGAGTGTAGAGCTGTTTCATAGCGATGTCCTGCAGCGATTAACGCTTTTGATGGAATACATCCAACATTTAAACAAACGCCACCGAGATTTTCTTTCTCAATAATCGCTACTTTTTGTCCTAGTTGAGCTGCACGGATTGCTGCTACATATCCTCCAGGTCCAGCACCAACTACAACTGTATCTAATTCAATTGCAAAATCTCCTACTACCATAAAATTACGCCTCCATTACAAGTAATTGCGGATCATTCAATAAACGCTTGATATGATTCATTGCATTTTGAGCAGTTACACCGTCAATTACTCGATGGTCAAAGCTTAATGACAATGCAAGCATAGGTGCCGCAACAATTTCACCGTTTTTCACAACTGCTTTTTCTGAAATACGTCCAATACCTAAAATAGCTACTTCAGGGTGGTTAATTACTGGTGTAAACCATTGACCACCAGCTGAACCAATATTAGAGATTGAAGTACTTCCGCCTTTCATTTCATTAGGTGACAATTTGCCGTCACGAGCTTTTTCTGCAAGTTCATTAATTTCTTGTGAAATTGCCAAAATTGATTTTCGATCGGTATCCTTTACAACTGGTACGAATAAACCTTTATCTGTATCAGCAGCAAAGCCAACATTAAAGTAATGTTTATGAATGATTTCTTCTCTTTCGTCATCGACAGATGTATTTAACATCGGGTATTCACGTAGAGCCGATGTCAATGCTTTTACAACATATGGTAAGTAAGTTAGTTTGATACCTTTGTTTGCTGCATATTCTTTGAATTGTTTACGATGGGCAACAAGGTCTGTTACGTCAACTTCATCCATTAATGTTACGTGTGGAGCTGTATGCTTAGAATGTACCATTGCTTTGGAAATTGCACGGCGAATACCACTCATTTTTTCACGAGTTTCTAAAGTAGTACTTTGTATAACTGATTGTGCTACCGGTTGCTCTGTTGTAGCTGTATCTGATGTTACTGCTTCATCTCTCACTACTTCTTCTGTAACTTGTGCAGGTGCACCGTTTAAGTACATATCAATGTCCTGTTTTAGAACACGACCATTTTTTCCGCTTCCTGCTACTTTGCGAATATCTATACCAACGCGACGTGCGTATTTACGTACAGACGGCATTGCGATTACACGAATTTTATCTGACGGTTCCTCCGTTGCTACAACAGTTTCTTCTTGCTTCTCTTCTGCTACTTGTGGAGTTTCTTCGTGATGCTCATCACCTTTGAATTTTAAGTTTTCATATCCAGGTGCATCGAACTTTACAAGTGTTTGCCCGACAACTGCTACTGTACCTTCATCGACCAATACTTCTTCTACTTTTCCTTTTACAGGAGAAGGGATTTCTACAACTGCTTTATCATTTTGAACTTCACAAAGAATATCATCTTCGTTTACTTCATCACCAGATTTTACAAACCATTTTACAATCTCGCCTTCATGAATACCTTCACCGATGTCCGGTAGTTTAAATTCAAATGACACAATGTTTCCTCCTTTAATTGTCAGTGGAGGATAAAGCCCCCACTGACAAATTTTGACTTTATTACATTTATTTAAAATTCATGTACTTTCTTTACTGCTTCTACGATATCTTTCGTATTTGGTAACCATACACTTTCCGCTTGCGGGAATGGGAAAATTGTATCAGGTGCTGCTACACGGATAATTGGTGCTTCTAACGAAAGAATTGCTCTCTCATTAATTTCTGATACGACAGCTGCACCTACACCTGCTTGTTTTTGAGCTTCTTGCACAACTACTACACGGCCAGTTTTTTCTACTGATGCAATAATCGTGTCAATATCTAGAGGATGAACTGTACGCAAGTCAACAACTTCAACAGAAATTCCTTGCTTCTCTAACTCTTCCGCTGCTTTTAATGATGCTTGAACCATAGCACCGTAAGTAATAACAGAAACATCTTTCCCTTCGCGCTTCACATCAGCTTTGCCTAATGGAATAGTGTATTCACCTTCTGGTACTTCTTCACGGAATGAACGATATAGTTTCATATGTTCTAAGAATAACACGGGATCATTATCGCGAATAGCTGAAATAAGTAATCCTTTTGCATCATATGGTGTAGATGGAATAACAACTTTCATTCCAGGAGATTGAGTAAATAGTCCTTCTACATTATCAGCATGCATTTCAGGTGTATGAACGCCTCCGCCAAAAGGAGCACGAATCGTTACAGGAGAAGTAAATCTTCCATTTGTACGATATCTCATACGAGCCATTTGTCCAATTACACTATCCATCGCTTCAAAAATAAAAGCAAAGAATTGAATTTCTGCAATAGGGCGGTACCCTTCAAGTGCTAAACCTACGGCTAATCCACCAATACCAGATTCTGCAAGAGGTGTATCAAATACACGATCTACCCCAAACTCTTTTTGGAGGTTTTCTGTAGCACGGAATACACCACCGTTATTCCCTACATCTTCACCGAATATTAGTACATTTTCATCATTTTGCAATTCTGTGCGCATAGCATCATTTATTGCTTGGATCATTGTCATTTGAGCCATAACTATTTCGACTCCTTTTCTTTATAAATTTCAAATTGTTCTTGTAAATTTGCTGGCAATGTTTCAAACATGTTCGCCATTAAATCAGTTACTTTTTGTTTTGGTGCTTTATCAGCAACTGCAACTGCTTCTTTGATTTCTTCTTTTGCTTGTTCAATAACAGCTTCTTCCTCTTGTTGAGACCATAGTCCTTTACCTTCCAAGAATAAGCGGAATCGTACAAGTGGATCTTTTCTTTCCCAGTCATTTTCAATTTCTTTCGTACGATAACGAGTTGGATCATCTCCAGCCATCGTATGAGGGCCGTAGCGGAATGTCATCGTTTCAATTAATGTAGGGCCTTCACCATTTACTGCGCGTTCGCGGGCTGCACTTACTGCTGCATAAACTGCTAATGGATCCATTCCGTCTACTTGAATTCCTGGAATTCCTGCTGCTACTGCTTTTTGGGCAATCGTTTTCGCAGCTGTTTGAACACTTACTGGTGTCGAAATTGCATATTGGTTATTTTGCACAATAAAGATTGCCGGAACTTTATATGCCCCTGCAAAGTTCATTCCTTCATAAAAATCACCTTGTGATGAACCACCATCACCTGTATATGTAATTGCTACGGATTTTTTACCACGCTTTTTCAATCCCAATGCTACTCCTGCAGCTTGAATATACTGTGCTCCAATGATAATTTGCGGAGGCAAAGCATTGACTTCCTCTGGGAATTGTCCACCTTGGAAATGACCGCGTGACCATAAAAATAATTGTGATAACGGTACACCGTGCCATAAAAGTTGTGGAGTATCACGATATGCAGGTAAGATATAATCCTCATTTTCTAAAGCAAAGTGACTTGCTAATTGTGAAGCTTCTTGTCCTGCTGTAGGAGCAACGAAACCAAGGCGCCCTTGTCTATTCAATGAAATCATACGTTGGTCTAGTACTCTCGTATAAACCATTCGCTTCATTAATTCTTTTAATTGATCATCTGTTAGCTCAGGCATAGCCTCCTTATTAACGATTTCACCGCTTTCATTTAAAATCTGAAGCATTTGAAACTGTTCTTCTATCTTACGTAACTGTTCAACACCATTAACTGTTGAC
>DAIDKD010000036.1:0-16305 GCA_027451065.1 Bacillaceae bacterium
TTTTATCAGTTGGTAAAGCAGGCACAAACAAATGTGTATGCCATGATTAATATCTCCAAAAATGGAATTATTGCTCAATCTGAATTAGCTGATTTAACGAAAGTTCAATGCGTCCTAGTGAAGCAAGCAATTGAAAAGTATCCAGACTTTATTGTAGGAATGAAAGCACGCATTAGTAAAACCGTTGTAGGTCAAAATGGGATAAAACCATTGCACTTGGCAAAAGAAATGCAACGAGAAAATAATGGCATTCCATTAATGGTACATATCGGATCAGAGCCACCAGAACTATCAGAGGTACTAAATTTGATGGAGAAAGGGGATATTGTGACCCATTGTTTTCATGGCAAAACCAATGGGATTTTACATCAGGAAACAGATACAATGAAGGACTGTGCATGGAAGGCTTACCGCCGAGGAGTGTATTTTGATATTGGTCACGGAACAGATAGCTTTAATTTTCATGTAGCTGAAACAGCGAAAAAGGAAGGAATGACTTCCACTTCTATTAGCACAGATATTTACCATCGAAACCGTAAAAATGGACCGGTTTATGATTTAGCTACTACGATGGAAAAATTACTGGCAGTGGGATATTCATTGCCTCAGATTTTACATCAAGTAACAAGTGCACCGGCAAAACAATTTCACTTGCAGACAAAGGGAGGGTTAAAAGAAGGTTTTGATGGAGATCTCACTATTTTTGATATAGTAGATGGGGAAAAAGAATTAACCGATTCAAATGGGCAGACTCGAATGAGCCGTAAATTGATTCAGCCTCTAGCTGCTATTGTAGGAGGAATAGTTCATGAGTGTAAATAGTTATGAGAAATTTCATTTAAAGGAAGTTATCAACGCATCAGGGAAAATGACGATGTTAGGAGTATCTAAAGTATCTGATAAAGTATTGGAAGCACAAAGGTTTGGTGGGCAACACTTTTTTGAAATAGATGAACTGATGATGCAGACTGGAAAATATCTTGCAGACCTTCTGAAAGTAGAGGATGCACACATTGTTTCCTCTGCTTCTGCTGGCATTGCCCAAAGTGTCGCCGGTCTTATCGGACAAGGTTCATTGCAACATGTTTATCATCCCTATTCTGATGCAATTAGTAGAAGAGAAATCATCATTCCGAAAGGTCATAATGTAGATTACGGAACCCCTGTAGAAGTAATGGTAGCTCAAGGTGGGGGACAAGTAGTTGAAGCGGGGTATGCCAATATATGTTTACCAGAGCATATAGAAATGATGATTTCTGAAGAAACATCCGCCATTCTTTACATCAAAAGCCACCATACTGTCCAAAAGAGTATGCTTAGTGTGAAGGAGGCGGTAGAAGTTGCTCATAAGCATCAGTTGCCATTAATTGTTGATGCAGCAGCGGAAGAAGATTTATTTACGTATACAGCTTTAGGTGCTGATCTTGTTATTTATAGTGGTGGAAAGGCAATAAATGGGCCTAGCTCTGGTCTAGTAATTGGGAAAAAGCCATATATAGAGTGGATTCGTTTGCAAGGAAAGGGAATTGGCAGGGCGATGAAAATTGGAAAAGATAATATATTAGGCTTCGTTCGGGCGCTAGAAGAGTACATAGAGAAGGGTACTGAAACCGGAGAATCTATGAAAAAACGACTAATGCCATTTATTTCAAGCCTTAATAACATCCAAAATATAGATGCGAAAATTGTTCAAGATAGTGCAGGGCGAGATATTTATCGGGCAAGTGTAAAGATTGGTGGAGAAAAAATTGCAAAAGAAGTCATTCATGAGCAGAAGTTAAAAAGCCCGGCTATCTATACGAGAGAATACCAAGCGAATAATGGGATTATTGAGTATGATATACGTGCTGTGAATGAAGAGGAAATGAAAAAAATCGTCCAACGATTATCAGAAATTATGCATGGATAAGCAAATTGAAAGCGCCATGGTTAAAGATAAGAAAGTATAAGTGTATCTAGCTCCAGCGCCTGCGCTTTTCTTAAGCCTACGAAGAAAACAGTAAGCTAACCACTGCGGTAAAACAACGAGGGGGAATTAACGTGTCTTTAAAACCAGACTATTTAGAAAATCGAATTTGCTTAAATGTTTTAGCCAATTCTGTTGAGAATGCAAAAAAATGCTATGAAGCAGCTGAAGGGTATGCAGTTTTAGGTGTGCTATCAAAAAA
The DNA here is from genome assembly GCA_027451065.1 of Bacillaceae bacterium. Taxonomy (GTDB): domain Bacteria; phylum Bacillota; class Bacilli; order Bacillales; family Bacillaceae_G; genus DAIDKD01. Next base: position 2,169 of record DAIDKD010000036.1, read on the forward strand.
TTATGATAGTGATGAAGCTGCTATTGAAGATATGAAAAAATATGCTGCTGCAACAAATAATGCTTTATCTGTTGGTCTAGGAGCAGGTGATCCAAATCAAAGTGCGATGGTTTCACGTATTTCTAACGTTTTACAGCCCCAGCATGTAAACCAAGTATTTACTGGTGTAGCAACATCTCGTGCTTTTCTTGGACAAGATGAAACAGTCATTAATGGACTTGTTTCTCCAACTGGAAAAGTGGGCTATGTCAATATTGCAACAGGTCCGTTAAGTAGCCAAGCACCAGTAGCGGTAGTTCCAATTGAAACAGCTATCAAGTTGTTACAAGATATGGGAGGAAGCTCTATAAAATATTTTCCGATGAATGGTTTAGCTCATAAAGAAGAATATATTGCCGTTGCAGAAGCTTGTGCAAAATATGATTTTTATTTAGAACCGACTGGAGGCATTGATTTAGACAATATTGAGGAAATTGTCCAGATCGCATTAGATGCAGGAGTGAAGAAAATAATTCCTCATGTTTACAGTTCAATTATTGATAAAGACACTGGCGATACAAAAGTAGAGGTTGTCAAAACATTACTTCAATTGATGAAAAAATGTTTAAATAAGTAGAGTGGAGGAGAAAAAATGAGAATCGTTTCCTTCGGTGAAATAATGATGCGTCTGACTCCGCCAGATTATCTTTTGTTAGAGCAAACGAATCAACTGACATTATCGTTTGTAGGAACAGGTGTCAACTTACTTAGCAGTTTGTCTCGCTTCGGTCATAAGACGGCAATTATGACAAAAGTTCCAGATAATTCTTTAGGTAGAGCAGCAGTGGCAGAAATACGGAAATTAGGGATTCAAGATGATCTAATTGGATACAGCGGCAATCATTTAGGTAGTTTTTTCGTAGAATTAGGATTTGACATTCGCCCAACAGTAGTCACGTATCAAAATCGTCTGAATAGTTCTTTTTGTTCTAGTGCGAAGGAAACTTATGATTTTGCCTCTGCTGTTAAGGCGGCAGATATCGTTCATATTTGCGGCATTGCGCTTAGTTTAACAAAAGAAACCCGCGAATCAGCAATAGCGTTGGCCAAAATTGCGAAAGAACAAGGAAAATTAATATGTTTTGACTTTAATTATCGCCCAAGTTTGAATCAAGAAAACGAAGTGAATAAAATAAGAAGCTACTATGAGGAAATCTTGCAATATAGTGACATGGTATTTGGTAGCTATCGTGATTTAACTGAATTGTTAGGATTAGTAGTAGATTCCTCCCTTTCTGCACAAGAGCAATTACTTCAAGTAAGTAAGGAATTTATGGAGAAGTACCAGATTCAACAATTTTCTGGAACAATACGGAAGCATGGAAAAGAAAAGGAATTAACTGGCTTTATCATGGCAGGCGAACACATATACATATCAGATTCAATCGCACTCACTTATTTGGATCGTATTGGTAGTGGAGATGCATACGCAGCTGGTATTATCAACGGATACATCAAAAATTGGTCGAAAGATCGCACAGTCAATTTTGCTACAGCAAATGCTGCTTTAGCTCATATAACCCGAGGAGATACACCGATGGCTACACAACAGCAAGTAGAGCAGTTTATGTATAATCCGACAATAGACTTAATTCGTTAAAGAGAAGAACTGAAGCAATGAGAGTCTTCATGTAGTGCAACAGTATTTTCGCGGTATTACTCGGAATTTATCTTCAAAAATATAGATAGCGGCATATTTCAGTATAAAAATTGAAAATACTCAGGTTACTTAATCTCATAGTACGTAACTTAACTACGAGGTTGTCCGAAGAATCAATGAAAATCGATTTTTTGAACAGCCTCATTTTTTGTAAACTTGCTCGTTTAGAGAATAGTTAAGGAATTTATTTCTGGTAGTAAACGTAAAAAAAGAACCACCCATACATTAAAATGTACCCTATAGAGTAGACACTAGAAAAAAACAAAACTTTCTAGACTACTTTGTTGGGGGGCTATGGTAAGTGTTTCAATAAATGACAGACAAGCTGCTGCTTTAGTATATGTAAAAAATAATGAAGTAATTACAAACCGAGAGTACCAAGAGTTAAATAGTGTTGACAGCGTAACAGCTGCAAAAGAATTGCGTTATTTATTAGAACAAGAGTTATTGGTTCAGCATGGTACTAGAGGTGGAAGCTTATTATACATTGAAAAGAGGAAATCAGATGAGCCACTAGCATTGCGTAAATGAAATCAGATGATTCGGGTATCCAGCTTCATTATCAAAGTAGGCTCTGTCCAAAAAGTCGTTTTACTCTCCAGGATATAGAAAGAGTCAACTTAGAAAAGCTTGATTTCATCGCTCTTCATCGCAGTTGACTCTTTCGGCAGGCTGGTTGAAGAGGGATGAATTTCCCCTTTTCAAACAGCCTGTACTCTGAACTTATATAATCAAGGATAACCTACTTAATAGTATAATATTGGCTTTTATCTGTAGGACTGGTTCCGTGCCACTCGATTCATTCAACTTCTACCAGCTTTTTCATCAATTATCTGGATCAACGATTTGAAATGTTCCATCTTCCACTGAGAACTAGCCATCTCTACTTTCTTCCCCTGTCCGTTACTAGTAATTTTGCACTATTTAAAACAACTCCAATTGTTGCGGCGTTATGAATGGCTGCTCCAATCATTGGTGGGAAGATGCCGAATGAGCCAAATGTGATAGCTGCTGTATTTATTAGTAACGTTGCGACGATATTTTGTTTGATTGTACTCATGGATTGTTGAGAAAGCTGTACAACTTCCGCTAATAACATTGGGTTATCTGAGTGAATCACTATATCTGAAGTTTCTATGGCGATGTCTGTCTTTTTTGCACCTAATGTTACGCCGATATCTGCGTAGGCAAGTGCAGGAGCATCGTTAATGCCGTCTCCTACCATCATCGTAACCCGTTTTTCCTCGTTGTTTAAAGACTGGACGAAATTTGCTTTATCTTGTGGCATTGCTTCGGCAATAAATTCGTCAACGGAAATGCGATCAGCAATTTCTTGAGCGGATTGTTTATAGTCACCAGTAAGCATAATCATTTCATCTACACCGCTTCGTCTCATTTGGTTCATGCTGCGATTCATTCCTGGTCGCACTTGGTCTTCAATTTCAAAGATTCCAATTAATTTTTTCTCTTTTGCTACGAATACACCTGATTTTACATTTGTCGGTAGTTCAATCTGGAAGTCTTCTAACAGCGTACGACTACCAACAATCACATGTTCATCATTTACATAGACCGATACACCTTTTCCAACGATATTTTCAAGTGTGTGGTCATGATGCTCTGGTATATGGATTTTTCTGGAGGATGCTTCATTTAGTATTGCTTCAGCAATTGGATGTGACGAATGTTCTTCTGCAGAAGCGGCATATGCTAATACTTCATTTTCCAAATATCCATTATATGTGAGGATGTCCTTCACTGTTGGTCTTCCTTCGGTAATTGTTCCCGTTTTATCAAAAACAACTGTGTTTACTTTTGATAATGTTTCTAATGTTTGTCCACCTTTAACCAGTATACCTTTTCTAGCTGCTTTTCCTATGGAGGCAGAGATAGCTGTAGCGGTCGATAGTTTTACGCCGCATACATAATCAATGACTAGCATGTTCAATACCCGATTCCAGTCTTTTGTCACGAGATAGATTGCAGCAGCCAAGGCAAATGATACAGGTACCATTTTTTCTGTAAATTGTTCCGACATGGTTTGAATGGATGCCTGTTTATCTTGGGCTTCTTCAATTAATTTAATCATTCGATTGACAGTTAAATCTTCACCGATTTTGTCTACTTCCAGCATAATTTTTCCATTCGTTACGATACTTCCTGCATAAACGTAGGAGCCTTCTGAGACATGTGCTGGCATGTATTCTCCTGTGATAGAGGATTGATCCACATGTCCACTGTAATTTGTAACAACCCCATCAAATGGAATTTTCTCACCTTGGAAAACAACAATTTTATCGCCTTTTTTCACATAATCTGCCGCTACTTTTATTTCTTGCCCGTTCTCTGTTACTAGCCATGCATCAGACGTATCTACTTGCATCATCTCTTTTACAAATCCGCGAGTACGATTCATTGTATATTCAGTTAATATTTCACTAATGGTGGACATGAAATAAATGATAAAAGCTGATTTTGGACTACCTTTTATTAATGAAGCTAATAATGAAGCTGTCGTTAACGTATCGGGGGTTGGTTTCTTCAACGTTACAATCCCTTTTTTGATAATACTTCTACTAGCATATAGTACTGCAAGGGACGTTGGTGTGAGTATTGCGACAGGATGTGATGTGAGCATCATTTTCTCCAGTACATATGCACCTAATACTAAACCAAGTTCTTTCGCTTGCTCTTTTACAGTTCCTTCTGCTTCTTTTTTAGAGTTTGTTGAAAGATTTGCTGGTTTTACGTGAAGAGAAGAATGAATATAAGCAAGGTATTTTTTAGGAAAATAGTGATATTTATGATACAACACAGCTGTATTTGTAGTTTTTGAATAAGTAACTGAAATAATACCAGGGATGTTCCTTATTTTCGCTTCTATGACACTTGGCTGGATGCTTATATGATTCAATCGTAATCTTGTCCTGCCTGGTACGGAATGTAAAACGGTACATACATCAAACATATCTAAACCTCGCTTCTTTGTTTCTTATGATATAGTATTGATCATTATCCTACTACTTATTTGTTATATACGAATCATTCATGTCCTTCAAGGAGAATGCTTCGTATATATAAAGGAACATTATACAACTTAGCTTAGGAATAATTCAAGGTCATTTTTAAATTTAAGAAAGTAAAAAATGAGCTGGAAGGGGTATAATAAGATAGACAGAAGAGGTAAGATGTAAGGCTCAATCTACTCTTTATCTGCTTCTGTCAGGAGAGTATCAGATGTTGCTTTCTTGAGCTATCCACCTGGAAAATCCCAACTATTGACTTTTTAAAAAATTGTTTATAAGATGAATCAGTACGTTTATTCATAGAAAAGGAGGGGATAGCAAAATTGACACGTCTTGACAGTCATACATGGAAACAAAACGAAGATACTTCACTAGAAACAGAGCGTGCCGTAAAGCATGCGAATATGCCCTTGTTTCAAGCTCTGCAAGCGTACGAACAGGATGCAACGATTTCCTTTGATGTGCCAGGTCATAAACGTGGTATCTATTCGGATGAACTAGTTTCGACTTATGGGAAGACTGTGTTGCGGCATGATGTGAATTCTATGCCAAGACTAGATAACCTTGCCAATGCGACAGGAGTTATCAAAGAAGCTCAAGAATTATTAGCGGATGCCTATGGGGCAGATCATGCTTACTTTCTTGTGAATGGAACCACATTAGGAATCCAAGCAATGATTCTTAGTATTTGTCAACCAAAGGACAAAATCATTGTTCCGAGGAACGTCCACAAATCTGTTGTGAGCGCCCTTGTGCTTGGAGATATCCAGCCAATTTATGTTTGTCCGGCTTTTGATGAGGATTTGGGGATTGCCCACAATGTTTCATTTGATGAAGTGGCTAAGGCGATAGAGGAGCATCCCGATGCAAAAGGAATTTTTCTCATTAATCCTACTTATTACGGAGCAACAGCGGATCTTGAAAAGATTATTGGTTATGCTCACGAGAGAGGGTTGCCTGTATTAGTAGATGAGGCTCATGGTGCTCATTTTCCGTTTCACCAAGATTTGCCAATTAGTGCAATGGAAGCGGGAGCTGATATGGCCGCAATTAGCCTTCATAAAACAGGTGGTGCATTTACGCAAGCTTCTGCGTTGTTAACACAAGGAAGTAGAATTGATCGTGAGAAAGTGCAGCAAGTGTTGAATATGCTCACAAGCACAAGTGCTTCGTACCTATTAATGGGGAGTATTGATGTAGCCAGAAAAAATCTTGTTCTACACGGTGAGGAACGATTCCAGTATCTTTTCCCACTTATTCAAGCAACAAAGAAGCAAATTAGAGACATTCCTGGTTTCGATGTGCTGACAAGAGAGAGTTGTCGACACAAAGGTGTACATGATTTTGATGAGACCAAGCTGACGATTGCTATTGAAGCGAATCTTGGCTTAAATGGATTTGATGTATATCACATGCTATGTGATGAATACAATATCCAAATGGAGTTGGCAGAGCCAAATATTGTCATGGCTGTAATCACATACGCCGACAATGAAGACACGTTAGCTGCATTAGTGCAAGCATTGGCAGATATTAGCCTGCGTCATTTTCACGAGGATGTTTCTTTTGTAAGAGGAACACCATCTTTCTTTCCAGAGAAAACAATTCAAGCTACTAGTGTGCGTGAGGCTTTTTACGGAGAGAAAGAGTCAGTGTTATTAGAAAAAGCCCTTCATCGAGTTTGTGGTGAAGCATTGATGATTTATCCACCAGGGATTCCAATTTTAATGCCCGGTGAGGTGATTACGCAAGAAGTCATTGATTACTGTGAATTTTTGCAACATCAAGACACAATCATGATTGGTACCAACCATCCAAACGAAGTAACTGTTTTAAAAGATGGAGAATCCTCGTCGTTACTTTCAATAAACAATGAAATTTTTTCCAAAAAAACAACTGCATTCCAATAATTTTTTTCTATTTCAGGAGGTAACAACAATTGAATTTATCAGCATTAGGAAGACACGTATTAATTGAGTACTTTAACTGTGACAAGGAGAAGTTACAGAATACAAAGTTAGTAGAAGAGTTAATGAATGAAGCGGCTCGTCGCGCAGGTGCAACGATTGTAGAGAGTGCTTTTCATACTTTTAATCCTTACGGTGTGAGTGGTGCCGTAATTATTTCTGAATCTCACTTAACAATTCACACTTGGCCTGAGTATGGCTATGCTTCAGTAGATGTGTATACATGTGGTGACACAGTAGACCCATGGCTTGGTTTCAAATATTTAGAAGAAGAGCTTGAGGCAACTCACAGTGAATCGATTGAAGTTCCTCGTGGCATGACAGATAAAATTCAAAAATACGCAGTAGAGAAATTTGATACGATTCAATTCAAACCTGCGGCATCTAAGTAAAAAGGGGAGATATTATGTGTGTCGATAGGCGCAGATATTTAAGGAGAAACTGGATTTCAAAATATGCTATATCAGAACAAAAATTACAATTTTCTTATCATGACGTCTAGCTAAGACGCACTTCCGACAGGTTGTGGGCAGTGGGGGAACCATCCACTGCCCGCAACCTGTCGGAAGGTCTAAGCAAGCCATGGTGGGAGCGATAAAACTATAGTGTTGGCGGGCTTGCTTAGACCTTGAAAACCTTTTTAGTTAGGTTTGTCATTTGAGAGATAAAGGAGATATATATATATGTTAGATTTATGGTATACGGAGAATCATACGGATTCTGTTCGTTTTTCTATTAAGGTGAAGGAACATTTTCACAGTGAGCAATCACCTTTTCAAAAGATTGATTTTTTTGATTCAGAAGAATTCGGTCGCTTTTTTACGTTAGATGGATTGATGATGGTAAATGAAAAGGATGAATTTATTTATCATGATATGATTACCCACGTAGCAATGGCAACCAACCCTAATATCAAGAAGGTTCTTGTCATTGGTGGTGGTGATGGTGGTACGGTTCGTGAATTAACTCGCTATCCTCACATTGAAAAGATTGACATGGTGGAAATTGATGAGCGTGTCGTACGTTTATCTCAAGAATATTTACCATTAACTGCTTCTCAACTAACAGACCCGCGTGTAACATTGTATTTCCAAGACGGATTGCAATTTGTGAAAGAAGCAGCAGCAGCTACATATGATTTGATTCTTGTGGATTCTACAGATCCAATCGGAGTAGGCGAAGGTTTATTTACAATGGACTTTTATCAAAACTGCTTCCGTGCTTTAACAGAGGAAGGGATTCTTGTGAACCAACATGAGTCACCGTACTATGATAGCTATCGCAATGAAATGAAACGTGCTCACGAGAAAATTAATGGCTTATTCCCGATTGCTCGTGTATATCAATTCCATATTCCAACCTACCCGTCTGGACATTGGTTATTCGGTTTTGCTTCTAAAAAATTCGATCCTTTAGAAGCGGACTTAGAGAAATGGGATGCCCTGAATTTAAAAACAAAATACTATAATACCGACATTCACAAAGGTGCCTTTATGTTGCCTACTTATGTGAGGGAGGCTTTGAAAGGTAATGAATAAAAATATCTCAACATTTATCGGTTGTGAAGAAGATTTTGCAGAGTCATCAACGGTAATTTTTGGAGCTCCTTTTGACGGAACCACATCTTATCGACCGGGTACACGCTTTGCCAGTCAAACGATGCGCTTAGAATCTTATGGATTGGAAACGTACAGTCCTTTTTTAAACAAGGATTTAGAAGACTATGCGATTTTTGATGCAGGTGATCTTGAGATTACGATTGGTAATAAGCACAAAGCATTAGCGGAAATTGAAGACATGACTCGTACCATTGTCCAAGCTGGTAAGAAGCCCTTTATGATTGGTGGCGAACATTTAGTTACACTTCCGGCTTTCCAAGGCGTGTTTGAAAAATATCCTGATGTGATGCTGATTCATATTGATGCTCATACAGATTTACGTGAAGACTACATAGGTGAAGAGTTATCTCATGCCACAGTCGTTCGTCGTATTTGGGATTTGGTTGGGGACGATCGTATTTTCCAATTTGGCATTCGTTCTGGTACGAAAGAAGAGTTTATGTGGTCTCAAGCAGGGCATACTTATATGGAGCCGTTTCGTGCCAATACTTTCTCTTCTCTTCTTGAAAAAATTGGTAACAAGCCTGTATATGTTTCCATCGACTTAGATGTACTTGATCCGTCTCTTTTTGCTGGGACAGGGACACCTGAAGCTGGTGGCTTGACTTACAAGGAGTTAGAAGCATTATTTCCAGTTTTGGCAAAGCTTCATATTGTAGGAGCAGATATTGTTGAGTTGGCTCCTCATTATGACCAAAGCGGTGTGTCTACTGCGGTTGCTTGTAAAATCATGAGGGAATTGCTGTTAGTGATGAATGATAGAAATTAGCATTCTCTCTTGACCATTCATATCATTCATTGTTAGAATAGAGAATAAAATATCAGTTCATTATTTTCTTCATATATCCTTGGCAATATGGGCCAAGAGTCTCTACCGGGATGCCGTAACATATCCTGACTATGAAGGCAATATTCTGTTTGTTTGCAATGAAACAAGCTAGAGTTTGCCTTCTTTTTCATAGGTAGCTCTAGCTTTTTTGCATGTTTCAATGGTAAGAAGAGAAAAATAACCATTTATATTTTAAAAAAATCATCGAGGTGATCATTTTGCAAAAGCAACACGACATGATTGTTGTATTAGACTTTGGTAGTCAATACAATCAATTAATTGCACGACGTATTCGCGAATTTGGCGTATACAGTGAGCTTCTTCCTCATACAACAACGGCAGAAGAAATTAAGGCATTAGGTGCCAAGGGGATTATTTTCTCAGGTGGACCGAACTCGGTTTACGGAGAGGATGCATTCGTTTGTGACCCTGCTATTTTTGACTTAGGTTTACCTATTTTTGGTATTTGCTATGGCATGCAATTAATGACTCAACATTTTGGCGGAACTGTAGAACGTGCAGAGCATCGTGAATACGGGAAAGCGATTATTGATGTGAAAAATACATCAGCTCTTTATGGTGAGCTTCCAAGTGAGCAAGTAGTATGGATGAGCCATGGAGACTTAGTAACAAAGCAACCTGAAGGATTCGTTGTGGATGTAACGAGTGATTCTTGTCCAATTGCGGCAATGTCTAATGAAGCTCGCAAGTTCTATGGTGTGCAATTCCACCCGGAGGTACGTCACTCTGAGCATGGCTTAGACATCATTAAAAACTTCATCTTTGCAGTATGTAACTGTGAAGCAGACTGGACAATGCGTAATTTTATTGAAGAAGAAGTAGAGAAAATCCGCGAGCAAGTTGGAAACAAGCAAGTACTATGTGCCCTAAGCGGCGGTGTAGACTCTTCAGTAGTAGCGGCGTTAATTCACAGAGCAATCGGTGACCAGCTAACTTGTATGTTTGTTGATCATGGCTTACTTCGTAAAGGTGAAGCGGAAAGTGTCATGGAAACTTTCGGCGAAAAATTCCATATGAAGGTACTTAAAATTGATGCGAAAGAGCGCTTCTTAAGCAAATTAGCTGGAGTAGAAGACCCAGAGCAAAAGCGTAAAATCATCGGTAATGAATTTATTTATGTTTTTGATGAGGAAGCGGCAAAATTAACAGATATGGATTTCCTAGCTCAAGGAACACTATATACAGATATTGTTGAAAGTGGAACTGCAACTGCTCAAACAATCAAATCTCACCACAATGTAGGTGGACTACCAGAAGATATGAAATTTGAGTTAATTGAGCCATTAGATACATTGTTCAAAGATGAAGTTCGTGTATTAGGGAAAGAATTGGGACTTCCAGACGAAATTGTTTGGCGCCAGCCATTCCCAGGTCCAGGATTAGGTATCCGTGTACTTGGCGAAGTAACAGAAGAAAAACTGGAAATCGTTCGCGAATCCGATGCTATTTTACGTGAAGAAATCAAAAAAGCAGGCCTTGACCGTGACATTTGGCAATACTTCACAGCTCTACCTGGCATGCGCAGTGTAGGCGTAATGGGTGACGAGCGTACGTATGACTACACAGTAGGTATCCGTGCCGTAACTTCTATCGACGGAATGACAGCTGACTGGGCTCGTATTCCATGGGACGTATTAGAGAAGATTTCTGTACGTATTGTTAATGAAGTGAAGCACGTAAATCGCATCGTGTATGATGTGACGAGCAAGCCACCAGCAACAATTGAGTGGGAGTGACCATTCGGAAACGTTGCTATATAAGGCTTTACGGACATTTTACCCGTAACCTACAACAATTATTTTTTTAACAAAAACCTTTCTTTCTTTTAGGTTAAATCTAAGAGAAGGGAGGGTTTTTTGTGTTATTAGAGGATTTGAAAGAAGAGTTTTTATTGAGTCAACGTATTTTAAATCGAACCGAAGGAACTGTTTATAATCATAGCTATACCTTAAAGCGTTCAATAGATTACTGGAAAGAAGTTCATTCTATTGCAGAAGTAGAGGAAATTAAAATAACACACGTTAAGCAACTTATTCTGTTTTGGCAGAAAGCCGATAAAGAGAAGCCAATAACCATTAACGGAAGCATTGCAAGGTTAAAAGTATTCTTTAATTATTGTGTCGATGAAGGTTATATCGGAGAATTTGATAATCCTACGAGAAGAATCAAAAATCTTAAAGAGGAAAAGACCGTTATCGTTTCGTTCAGCGATGCAGAAGTAAAAAGGATCATAGCTTGTTGTAACGGAAAAACCTATTCAAATATTCGAGATAGGTTAATTCTTATGATGTTATTTGATACAGGAATTAGAGTTACGGAACTTATCAGCCTAAAACCTAGCGATATTCGTTCTAACGGTATTCTTATTCACGGTAAAGGTAGTAAGGAACGTGTTATTTATATTAGTCCCGCACTTAAACGGCAAATGAAGAAATACGAAATTGCGAAGAAAGAACGGTTTAAGCATAAAGATACCGTAGAGATAGCTGAATACTATTTTATCAATCAGAGTGCTGAACAACTTTCAAGAAGCCGTATCAATAAGATTTTAAATCTATATGCAGCGAAAGCTAGGGTACGTGAAGAGGTAAGAGTGTCTCCCCATACTTGTCGACATTATTTTGCCCATTCACAATTAAGAAATGGACTTGATGTTTATTCCCTTAGCCGTCTGATGGGGCATTACGATACATCTATTACTACCGAATATCTAAGAGGGGTTGAAGATGAAATGATTATCCGAAAAGGAATTCAGACAAGCCCTTTAATGAATTTATAGAAGGCTACTAGAAGGCGATTAAGTGAACCATTACCTATAAAGTAAAAGTTATTCGCCGTAGAATCGCTTTCTCAAGCATAAGAAAAACCCCGTGCTACCAACACGAGGCGAAAACAGGATTCACAATAAATTACCACAATCTCACTCATAATAATATACAGAAATCCTACAGGTTACGGCAATTCTTGTTTGAAAATTGCATAACGTAAACCTAGCCTTATTTTAACATTTTTTAGCCGTTAGAACAAGGGGTAGGGAAGCACTGCCAGTACGCTTCTAAAAAACAGAAAGGTTAGGTAAGACCGTTGCAAAAAACTTGCCCTTTGCTTCTATGTTCAATCATAGCTGTTTTCCTTATTATCGGTGAAGCATTGTAGGTGTGTACGACCGTTAACGGTACGGGCGGTATTCTGAACGTTTAAGGGCGTTGGACTTACTGTAAGGTGTAGAGGTGTACTCTAAAGAGATATAAAGCTACTCTATACCATCTTATCGGGCAGAATAGATAAGGTTAAGCAGTAAGGACTGAAAAGTCGTAGCTAAATAAGGTGTATACGGAAACTTCGGAACTAACTCGTACAATTCAGTGTCAGCTATTCTCTATTTCTTCCTAGAATATTCTTTCTAGTTAGAAGTAGGGAATATCTTTGCTCCGTTGCTTAAAAGCTAGCCTCACCAATTCAGCCATAGTCGGTAGCCGTTAGCAAGCATTTCTATCAAAAAAATAAGTATTATGGGAGATATTCCAAAAATGGGTATCTCTTTTTATTTTGTAAGAAAAAAAAATTATGAGAAAAGAGTTGGCTTAAAGGTTTTTGGAGGGCGTAGTCCTGAGCGGAAGGCGTTCAACCGATAGGGCGACAGGATAACGATACTCTTTTTAGGTAGAAGGAAATATAAACACAACGATTAAACGATAGATTTCTTAGAAAAGAATAGAAAAATATAGACGTTTGGAGGAATAACAATGATTAAGAGAGGTTCGAAGGTTAATATAATTGGCGGTAACGAAGAAATAAAAGAGAAGTACGGAAACGAGGTTCTACAAGTGGTCCGAATATCTAAACGTAAAGGAAATACTTACTATGCTTGTAATAGCAACGGGGATATTTCTAAGAGGGTATTGCTATTCACGTTAGACGAATTGGCAGAAGTTAAATAGAACCGTTTAAAACCAATTAGATCAAATAGATTTTTATATAAAATTTAAAATAACAAGGAGAATGTAAAAATGACTAGACAAGAAAAGAAAGTAGAATTAAAGAGATTGGCAGATTTATTACCTAATACACCGTTTAACGAGGAATATGCTAAGATTCTTACTAGAATGAATGAAATATTGGATAGCTTTTAGAAAAAAGAAAATCCCCTTCTAACATTGCCGTGTCGGAAGGGGCATAAATACACTCGAAAGGAGCATATCACAATATGTTTAATACTATCACAGTTTCATTTACAATTCCATCTTTAATTTTTATTGTTGCAGCTAGTGTTATCGTAACACTTTTAGCAAATGCTATTGTTAAAGACTTGAAATAACCCACAATTTTAACTAAAAATCTAACATGGCATACAAGACCCATTCCCGAAAGGTTAAACTATCGTAAATGTTGATAGAATAGGCTTTCGAGGATATTTTTGTATAATGAAATTAGGAGTAGGTACTAATAATAACCGTCAGCGTGCCGAACACAAATGAATGTAATATAATATCAAATGGTTGTGAACATAACAAAAAGAGGCGTTGCCACCCCAAATGTTCCTACCACCCCAAAAATTATAACTCAAATTCCGTTAAAATTGCCTCTGTACGCTCTTGAGTAATACCTATGTAACGTAAGGTCTTATCACTCGTAGAATGGTTTAGAACGCTTTGTACGAGTGCTATATCATTAGTAGACTTATACAACCAGTAGCCGAAAGTCTTTCTTAATGTATGTGTTCCGATACCTTCATCAATATCTACCATAGAAGCAGCTTTATTTAATTGCCTATATGCTTGGATACGTGTAATAGGTTTATCCCCCTTCCTAGACGGAAAAAGAAAAGCGCTTGTAGATTCCGCCGCACCGCCACGCTTCCCCCCCACTAAACCTTTCGCATACTCTTGCAATTCTTTCGCCCATTGCCCCGACAAGACCACGGAGCGCTTCTTTGAGGTTTTCCCTTCACTAATAACCAAACGTTTCTTATTAAG
>DAIDKD010000036.1:16315-16593 GCA_027451065.1 Bacillaceae bacterium
AAAGCTAATAAATCACTTACTCGTAGACCAGTATTAATGCCTACTAAAAATAACATATAGTCACGCTCTCCGCACCACTTCTTCAAAGACCATTTCATATCAGCTATTTGCTCTTTCTTCGTAATAGGTTGTACATCTTGCACCTTCTTTTTCATAGCTTCTAACTCCTTTAAAATATGTATTTTGAATGTAACGTTTTGTAGATAAATTTATAATAACATTTATAATTATATAAAGTCAATAGTTTCAATGAAATGAATGTAACAGAATGACCAAGT
>DAIDKD010000037.1:0-10753 GCA_027451065.1 Bacillaceae bacterium
GATATTGTTTCTGTCGCTTGAGCAGGCAGCTCTTCCTTTTCTTTTTCATTACTTGATGAGAACCAACCCCAAACGGCAATTCCGATTAGAACAGCGTAGAAGGTTAGTTTCCAGATTAATGAATGTGAAAAGTGTGGATCAATGATGCTTAGTGATTCGTGGGCAAGTGTTGCGACAACAAGTTTTACTCCAACCCATCCAACAATGATGAAAGCAGCTTTCTCCAAACCAGGTCTTTTATGAAGTAATGCAACGAAGTATGTTGCTGCGATTCTCATCATCATGACACCGATAAAGCCACCAGCAAAAATTACGAGAAATTGTCCTGCATCTAAACCGCCGATTGTTCCAAAACCTGTAGGTGTTAACGTTACTGAAAGGGCGATTGCTGCTAAAATAGAGTCAATAGCAAAAGCGACATCAGCAATCTCTACTTTCAATACTGTGAGCCAGAAATTTTTTGTTGAAGCAGGTTTTGAAGATGTTTGTGTATCTTTTTTTACCCTTTTCTTCAATAAATGACTGAGTGCCATAAAAATTAAATAGGCAGCGCCGATTGCTTGTGCTTGCCAGAAGTCTATTAAAAATGATATGGAAAATAAAGCAGCGAAGCGGAAGATAAACGCTCCGATAAGCCCGTAAAATAAAGCCTTTTTCCGCTGAGATTCAGGTAATGGCTTTACCATAACAGCTAGGACAAGAGCATTGTCAGCAGATAAAATTCCCTCCAGTAAAACTAGAACCAGCAATACCCAACCGTACTCCATTAATAAAGATACATCCATTTTTTCTCTTCTTCCTCTCTCTTTCAATTTGGATAAAAAAAGACCTTTGCCATTGAAAATAGATGGCAAAGGTCTTGCTAAACATGTGGATACATGCCAACAGAGCCGATGAACAGATTGTTCATGAAATGACGGCAATGTTTCGGAAAATCCGACGCTACTCCCCTTTGGAAAGTTATTAAATTATATAGTCAGTTTATGAAAAAAAGGATAAGATTGTCAAGGCTTCTGCTCAATGATGAGAAATAGGATAGTCATGATAGAAATAATGAAAAATCATGATTATCCATTTTTTAACCTGTTAAAATATCTTCTTTTGGATATTTTATATTAGTTGGTAATTTCCTTTTCCCTAAAGAGAAAGCGAGAGTAAGCGGACCTACTTTTCCAAAGAACATAAGGAACATAATAACAAATTTTCCAATAACTGTCATATTTGGAGTGAGGGCCATTGATAAACCTACTGTTCCGAATGCAGATACTGCCTCAAATGCCAATGCGAGTACTGAAGACTGCTCTGTGATACTCAAAATAAATATACAAATGAAAATGATGGACACACTGATAGTTGTAATAGCTAGCGCTTTAAAAATAGTTTGATTTTTTATGGAACGCTGACCAATAACAGTATCATTACTTCCTTTTAAGAAATGAAACACTGCAAATAATATGACTAGAAATGTCGTTAATTTGATACCACCACCAGTAGAACCACTACCCGCTCCAATAAACATCAGAAAAATCATAAATAGAGCTGTTGAAGGAGTAATATTTGCAAGGTCAATTGTATTGAATCCAGCTGTTCGTAATGTGACAGCTTGAAAGTAGGACGCTAGTAGCTTCTCTCCACTTGATAGGCTGGCCAATGTTGATGGATTGCTATATTCAAGGGCAAAAATGATGATAGCACCTACGATATTTATTGCGATTGTACCGATAATCATTAGTTTAGAATGGAGGGTTAATTTTGAAAAAGAACGATTTTCCCACACATCAATAGCAACTGTGAAGCCGATACCTCCAAAAATAAATAATGAAGAGATAACGAAATTGATTAGTGGATTTCCTACATAATCAATTAAGTTATTTGGAAATAAGGAGAAGCCGGCATTATTAAATGCAGAAACAGCATGAAATAAACTATAATAAAGCCCTTTTTTTATACCGAATTCTGGAACCCACTGAGTGGAAAGGAGAATAAAAGCTATCAACTCCATTCCAATTGCAAAAACAAATAGTTTCCTCCACAAGTGAACAATTCCGCCTACACTTGTTTGATTCAGTGAGTGTTGTAATAAAAATCTGTTTTGTAGAGAAATTTTTCTCCCCAACATAGTAAAAACAAGGATAGCAAGAGACATGATACTAAGTCCGCCAATTTGAATCAAGCACATCATAACAACTTGACCAAATACGGTGAATGTTGTACCGGGGTCTACAGTAGATAGCCCTGTAACTGTCAAACAAGATACTACAACAAACATAGAGTCTGTCCATGAAATAGGTGTTTTCGCTGAAATAGGCAATTCTAATAAGACAGTTCCCAAAACAATAAGAATCATAAAGCTCATTACCAAAAAACGCGGGGGACTCATTTTTACCTTATGTTTACGCATGGTGACAGAACCTTTCTGTAAAAGTTTCACTATCTATATGGGAGTAAATATACCATATTCTATCCTTCCTTTAAAGTAAAAAGGGGGTGTGAGAAATGGTCGATTTTAACCATTCCTCACAACCCGCCTCCACATTTTCTTGTCTAGTTCCAGCACCTATTTCTTATTTTCCATTCAACTGTTGCTGTGCCATTGTTACAAGGCGTTTGGTGATTTCCCCGCCAACAGAGCCGTTAGCACGAGAGGCAGTATCACTACTAAGGTTGACACCGAATTCACTGGCGATTTCATATTTAAATTGATCAAGGGCTTGCTGTGATCCAGGCACTAATAATTTATTTGTATTTGTCATGATCATACGTCTCCTTTATGAGCCATACTAAATCTAACATCACTTGATGTTAGATTTAGTATGGCTCATAAAGGTAATACAATTACAAGAAAAAAAAGGAAAACAGTAAGAAAAGCATAACTGCCCGTAAAAACCCGATTGGTTCAACTAATTATCAACGGAGAAAACCATCCGTTGTTAAAAGTTTCACTTTATTGTTGGCTGTTCCTATTGTTTGGGTTACAATATGGATATTCTATATATTAGGTGGAGAATGATGAAATATATTACAAAGAAAGTCATGAAGGTGAAGTTGCATCCGATGCAATATTTAGTTCTTTTTTATTTTTTAGCTATGATTATTGCGGCAATCTTTTTTTATTTACCAGTTACCCATCAGGAAGGAGCGCAAGTAACATTTATCGATGCTTTATTTACAGCGGTAAGTGCCGTGAGTGTGACAGGATTAACTGTTCTTCCTATTCACGAAACATTTAATACAGTTGGGATTGTCGGTCTCCTTATTTTTTTGCAAATTGGCGGTATAGGTATTATGACTCTCAGTACATTCGTGTGGTTATTGTCTAAGAAACGGATTGGCTTAAGAGAGCGGCAGCTAATTATGACAGATCAAAATCGTACGGAACTATCTGGAATGGTAAACTCTATTCGAAATATTTTATTTATCTTTATTTCTGTTGAACTTATTGGGACTGTTCTACTAGCTTTGTTATTTTTACCTTATTATCCATCTATTTGGGATGCTTTTTATCATGGATTGTTTGTAGCAGTTAGTGCAACAACCAATGGAGGATTTGATCTAACTGGCGATTCTTTAATAAAGTTTCAAGATAATTATTTCGTTCAAATGATTGTCATGATTTTAATTATTACCGGTTCTATAGGGTTTCCTGTACTAATCGAAGTGAAAGGATATTTTTTATCAAAAAATAAAAAGAAGTACCGATTCTCTTTGTATACAAAATTGACAACTTCTATTTTTTTCTTGTTGATTATAGGAGGAGCTATTGGAATTGGTTTTATGGAATGGAATGAGGCATTTCAAGGCAAGGCCTGGCATGAAATTATTTTTTATTCTCTGTTTCATTCTGTTAGTACGAGAAGCGGGGGGATGACTACCATGAATATTACTTTATTTTCTCAAGTTACTTTATTATTGTTAAGTTTTCTTATGTTTATTGGTGCGTCGCCGAGTTCAGTCGGTGGTGGGATTCGAACAACTACTTTTGCATTGAACCTTCTTTATGTATACCATTTTGCAAGGGGAAATAAAGAAGTACGCATTTTTAAACGAGAAGTGATGCAGGAAGATTTAAATAAATCGGTAGCAGTAACTATGATGGGGATTTTTATTTGTACTATCTCCTTGTTAGTTTTAGCATACAAGGAGCCATTCTCACTTTATCAAATTATATTTGAAATGATGTCCGCCTTTGGTACAGCAGGCTTATCGGTAGGGATTGTTGAGGAATTCAGCGAGACAAGTAAAGTGATCTTGATGGTATTGATGTTTATCGGAAGAATTGGTATTTTACCAACGTTGTATTTGTTGGGAAGAAGAAAGGAACATACGAAGACACCTTACCGTTATCCAAAAGAGAAGATTATCATCGGGTAAGATGTGAGAAAGGGACGCTTTTGGCGCCCCTTTTTCACATCTTACAAAAAACTGTTCATATTTGCTGGAAAAATGGTGCAGGTGCTTTCTTTCCCATTGTAGTAAGCTAAGATGATGGATTCTTCTTTCACAATTGTTCCGTTTTTCTCAAATATATGGTAATCAAATGGCAGAAATTCGAAAACTGTATTTTTGTATAATTCTTTTTGCGATAAATGTAGGTTTGCAAATTGCTCACCTAGTATTTTTGGGTTTTCTAAAATCTTTTGATAATAAGGTGAATAGACCTCTTTTTCAACAATATTTTTCCACCATATTTTCCTCGGTTTGAACTTTTGATGACGAAGATAATCTAGTTTCATAAGAGCTAGAATAATATCTAAGTTCTCCACTTTTTTGTCTTGAAGAAAATCATATAGTCTATTAAATAAGTCCTCTAGTTGATGACCGATGCGCTGCCATCCCTTCTCCTCCCAAAATGTTCCAAATTGTTGGAAGAAATCAAAAGGCGTTTCAAAAGAATAATGAATCAGATACAGTATCGTATAGTCCATTCGATGATCATTCCAATATTTTTCCAATACATCCTCTACTTGTTTTATTCTTGTTACATCATAGAAAGAAAGGACGTTATTTTGAAGAATTTCATAAGGTGGCTTATCCATAAATACATAATCATGTTCATCGGCACGCTGGCGTACACCTGTACCGCGAAGCATTTTTAAAAAACCAAGTTGTAATTCTTCTGGCTCAAGAGCAAATACGTCATTAAATGTTTTTCTAAATGATTGGTAATCTTCTTCTGGCAATCCCGCAATTAAATCTAAATGTTGGTCAATCTTCCCGCCGTCTTTGATGAGCTTTACAATATGTGATAATTTTTTGAAGTTTTGTTTCCTGTTTACAAGGATATTTGTTTCGTCATTTGTAGATTGAACACCGATTTCAAAACGGAATAGCCCTGCTGGAGCATGTTCATTTAAGAAGTCAATGACTTCTGGTCGCATGATATCGGCAGTAATTTCAAACTGAAAGACAGTGCCCGGTTCATGCTCATCAATTAAAAACTGAAACATTTCTAATGCGTATTTTCGGTTGATGTTAAAAGTTCTGTCCAAAAATTTGATTACTCTGGCACCATTTTTCATTAAAAAGCGTAGTTCATCTTTCATTCTTTCAATATCAAAGTAACGGATTCCGAATTCAATAGAAGATAAGCAAAATTGGCAGCTGAAAGGACAGCCACGGCTCGTTTCTACATAAGCAATTCGTTTGCTTAAGTTAGGGATGTCTTCTGGAAAACGGAAAGGACTAGGTATAGTGTTTAAGTCAATGTACGGGCGTCTTGGTGTGATGAGGACATCTTCATCTTTGCGAAAAGCAATCCCCTCGACAGTATCATATTGCTGATTTCCCTCAATAGAACTTAATAGGTGTTTCACTGTGGCCTCTCCTTCTCCGGTCACAATAAAATCAATAGCAGGAACTGCTTCTAGCAGTTCTTTTAAATCGTAGCTCACCTCTGGACCACCAACAATAGCAATAACATCAGGAAGTACTTTTTTGAGTAAGGTGATAATTTCAAGTGTTTGTTCTACATTCCAGATGTAGCAGCTAAACAAAATAACATCTGGCTTTTTTTGATGCAAGTCTGTTACAACGTGCAGAATAGGATCCTTGATGGTATATTCTACCATTTCTATATCAAATTCCGGTTCTGCGTAGGCTTTTATATAGCGCATTGCTAAATTGGTATGAATATATTTTGCATTCAATGTACTAATAATAATGTTCATTATCATCCCTCGTTTACTTTCCAGCTTCAGCGGCTAGCTTGCTTCCGCCTTTCTTATTTATAATGTCCTTATTTTAGCACAATTGCAGGAAAGAAAAAATAACATACTTTTTTTACAGAAAAAACCATTCGCTATTATTGAAAAAAATGATAAAATAAAACATGCGTAAAACTATCTTTCATTTTTAAATGAAGATAAGGGGAGCTTTGATCTTGTGAGAAAGGCAAGGCAAAGAAGGAGGAGCGGTTATGACATTACCTAAAAAAAATGAACTAGGTTTTTATGAGATTCGTCTCGAGTCAATAGGAGGGTTAGGAGCGAATTTAGCTGGTAAAATGCTTGCTGAGGCGGGAGTTTTAGGATCTAATTTGAATGGGTCAAACTTTTCATCTTACGGTTCTGAGAAAAAAGGTTCTCCTGTAAAGAGCTTCATCCGTTTTTGTGAAGCAGATACCGAAATTCGTGATCATAGCCCAATTGAGCAACCTGATGTAATTGGTGTCTTTCATGAAGAATTATACACGATGGTAGACGTTGTAAGCGGTCTGCGTCCAGATGGTGTGGTTCTCGTCAACTCAACCCGCGCTGTAGAAAGTGTGAAGGAAGAGTTAAGTATTGATCACGGAACACTTGCGATTGTCGATGCGTTAGGAATTGCTATTGAAGAAAAAACAAAGCTAAACACAGCGATGCTAGGAGCATTATTCCGTATTTGTGACTTCTTGGATCCAGATATCATGCGTGATGTAATTAGGCGTACTTTTGAGAAAAAATATCCTCATTTAGTAGAACCTAACATTCGTACTTTCAATCGCGGATATGAGGAAGTAGCTTTTCAAACATATGAGCTTTCAAAAGAAGCAGAAGGAAAAGGATTCACAAGAAAGCAAACGAAATATGGATACAATACCCAAACTATCGGCGGTATCATTTTAGCCAACGGGAATAGCTTACAGAAGGATTTGACAGGGTCACGCTTAGGATTCCTGCCTGATTGGGATGCTGAAACATGTATCCATTGCGCGCAATGTGATACGGTATGTCCGGATTTTTGCTTCGTGTGGAAATCGGGAGAAGATAAACGAGGAAGGAAGCAAATGTTCCTTGAAGGAATTGATTATCAATATTGCAAAGGTTGCTTAAAATGTATAGCAGCTTGTCCAACAGGTTCGCTAACAAAAATGGCAGAAGAAGCCGGGTTTGCCAAAGAAAATAGAGTGCCACATAAAATACAGTATATTGGGGGTGAGAAGTAATGAAAGAGCAAGTGATTACTTTTGAGTCAGGAAACGAAATGGCTGCCAGGGCAGCAATACAAATAAACTATCATATGATGGGATATTTTCCGATAACGCCTTCTACCGAGATTTCTCAATTAATTGATGCGGCAAAAACTCGAGGGGAACATGACATTCAATTAATTGCCGCTGATGGTGAGCATGGTTCCGCTGGGATTTGTTACGGTGCTTCATTAATGGGCGCACGAGTTTTTAATGCTACTAGTGCAAACGGCTTTATGTATATGCTTGAGCAGATGCCTGTACAGTCAGGGACGCGTTTTCCAATGGTGATGAATCTTGTTACCCGCGCAATCAGTGGACCACTGGATATTCGTGGCGATCATTCAGATTTATATTTTGCTTTGAATACAGGCTGGGTTATTTTAACTGCAAGAACACCACAAGCTGTATATGATATGAATATTATGGCTTTAAAAATAGCAGAGCATAGTGATGTTCGTCTCCCTGTTATTGTCGCTTATGACGGATTTTTTACTTCTCATCAAAAGAAAAAAGTTCATGTGTTTCAAGATGCAGAAGTAGTTCGTGAGTTTGTAGGGCCGAGGAATGAAGATTTCCCAGTAATCGATATCAACAATCCAATTACAGTCGGTGCTCATATGGATGGAAATGATTTAACCAACAATCATTATCAGCAATCAGAAGCTATGTACAATGCAATGGAAGTATATGACCAAGTTGCAAAAGAGTACGAAGAAATATCAGGACGTTCCTACGGGGTCTTAGATGAATATATGATGGAAGACGCTGAAGTTGCTTTATTCTTGTTGAATTCTGCCGGGGAATCGGCGAAGGATACCGTAGACAAGCTTCGGAAGCAAGGAATAAAAGCCGGGGTGGTTAGTCCAAATATTATTCGACCATTCCCGATTGAACAGCTTCGCAAATCTCTTAAAAATGTAAAGGCGGTCTTAGTAGGAGAGCGTGCTGATTCTTATGGTGCAAAAGGAGGTAACTTATCGCTAGAATTAAAAGCGGCTCTACAGGAAGATAGCGACAATAAAACAATGGTTATTAGTCGAATCTTCGGTTTAGGTGGAAAAGATTTCTATTCAGAAGATGCTGAATTCTTTTTCCAAGAAGCATTAGCAGCTATTGAAAAAGGCTATGTGGAAAAGCCATTTGATTACTATGGAGTAAATCCAGGCGAAGAAGAATTAACACCATTTTTACAGCCGCAGCATGGTGATATTTATAAAACAGGCTTAATCAAGGTGACACAAGATGAAACGTCAGGAAAATTAAAAGTACGTATTCCACCTTTGCGTGCCTTAACTGAGAAGCCAAAACGTATGGCTTCAGGACACGGAGCATGTCCTGGATGTGGGATTTTTTCTGCCTTGGAGTTATTCTTCAAGGGAATCGAAGGGGACATTGTCGTTTTGTTCCATACGGGATGTGCTTATGTAACATCAACGGCATATCCTTATAGCTCTCACAAGCAAAATATGATTCATAATTTATTCCAAAATGGACCAGCAACTTTAGCTGGAACATTAGAAGCTTTTTTGGAAATGAAGCGTCGCGGTGAAGTGGCGGTGACAGATGATGCAACATTCGTCATGGTAACAGGTGATGGCGGTATGGATATTGGAATGGGATCTGCCATTGGCACGGCTTTACGTGGTCATAAACTTATTATGCTTGAGTACGATAACGAAGGATACATGAATACAGGGTCACAAATGTCCTATTCTACGCCAATCGGACATATGACAAGCACAACATTGGTCGGTAAATATGAGAAAGGAAAAGCATTCCACCATAAAGATACAGCACAAATCATGGCAGCAACGAACATTCCTTACGTATTTACTGGTTCAGAGGCTTTTCCACAAGACCTTGTGAAAAAAGCTGCGAAAGCACAGTGGTACGCGGAAAATGTTGGAACAGTTTATGGGAAAATTTTAATTTCTTGTCCATTGAATTGGAAGGCACATGACCAAGATGGAGAAAAAATTGTAAAATCAGCAGTTACTTCTCAATTTTTCCCATTGTATGAGGTGGAGCAAGGGGAAACAACGATTACCTTTGATCCTGAAGGTAAAAAGTGTACAGATGTAGAAGAATGGTTAGGATATATGGGGAAAGCCAAACATTTACTGCAAGAAGAAAATAAAGAGATTCTCGAAAATTTTAAGGCAGAAGTAAAACGTAGGTATGCAATACTAAAAGCAAAACACGACACCCCATTATTGTAATCATTCTCGGGTTGCGGGTTTTCCCGCAACCCACTATTTTTGCTAGGGCCTAAGGCCCTAGCAAAAATAGTGTCACAATGTTGACAAAAATCCAATCCCATGCAATAATTCAATTAAATTTCAAGAATTATCAAATAATTAAAAGGAGAATGAATCTAGCATGAGGGGGGAAAAAAGTGAATGCTTTTTTGGATAAGTGGCAGAGGATAACCAATGTAAAACGTGATTTAGAGGTGAATAGGTGGTCTTTAGGAATAGGTGGTCATATATCAGTGAAAATTTGTGAAGATCCGTTAATATTTTTAATAACAGCGGGTGAGGTTGGTAAAACGAATTATCATGATGAAGAATTTATTGCTGTCAATGAGTATGGAGAAAAAGTCTTTAATGGAAGCCTAGAACCATCTTCAGAAGTACTTATGCACTCATTGCTTTATCAAGAAACTGATGCAGAGTGTGTATTGCACCTTCACACAGTAGATAACAATATTATCGGAGAGATATATGGTAATATGGGTGAAATAGTGTTCAAAGATTGCGAGATGTTTCGAGAATATGAAAGAAGTAAGCAAGAAACTATCCTACGATTGCCAATATTAAACTCAAAGGAAGCGCTTCCTGATATGTGTGAAGAGTACTCTCATAAAGATAAAGGTGCTATTTTAGTAAAAAATCATGGCATGACTGTATGGGGAAAAACAATTGGAGAAGCAAAGCAGTTGCTGGAGACGATGGAATTTTTGATTAGTTACCGAGTAAAGTTGTTGATGATTCAAGGGCAGCAAAATTCAGTGATTTGAAAAAGCAGTGATGATGAAGTGTAACTTCATACTCACTGCTTTTTGGCTATGGAGTTATATAAGGAATATTCAGTGGTAAGCATTGGGATAAAAAAATCAGCTGGGCAGAATGTTGATAAGAGGGTATATATTTTTTTATGATAGTAGAAGTAATTTCACCAGGAGCGCCTACATGTCCAATAGCAACTAAAATATCTTGTTCTCTAGACTTTTGAAGAACAGTATCAGCCTGCTTTGAAACAACGGGATAGGAGGCGATATGATCGAAAAAAATCGAGTTTTCA
>DAIDKD010000037.1:10763-16546 GCA_027451065.1 Bacillaceae bacterium
GTTCGGTTGCTACTTTACCAGCGATACTCTTGTTATTTGTTTTACTATCAAGGAAGAACAAGCCTTTTTCTTTACAAACGGACAAGATAATTCTCATCACCCTTTCATCAGCTGTAGCTTTAGAGCCTGTATGGTTATTCATTCCTACAGCGTAAGGGACATCTTCTACGGCAGCTAGAACCCGATTACGTATTTCTTGGTTAGAAAGGTCGGTTGTAATAGGCTTAGGTCCCAACCAGCTTCTTTTCCCACTTATTGGCTCCATAGGCAAATGGATAATCACTTCTTTGCCAGCATTATGGGCTTTAATTGCATCAGCTTTTGTGGAGGGTAAGAAGGGCATAACTGCAATTGTCAACGGAATTGGTAAATTGAGCATCTCCTTCGTACCTTTCAAATTATTGCCAAAATCATCAATGACAATAGCGATTTTATGAGAAGAGGCAAAGGTATGAATAGGTGTAAAAGCAAAGATCATCGCAAAAAATAAGAGAAGCTTATTCACAAATAGCATCCTTTCTAAAGTTTGTGATAAATGGTTAACGAGTAGCCATTTATCACAAACTGCATTGATAGAGATGTTCTTAGCTGGCTTTACTTTATTATCTGCTAATTCCTTGGAAATATAACAATATTTGATTTTCTTACGACGTGCGCTTGAGTGGGAAAGCTATTAAGAAAGTTGTGCCTACATTGATGGTACTGTTAACTTCAATGGTGCCTCCATACATCTCGGTAATTTGCTTGCAGACAATTAAGCCAAGCCCGGTACCTTCGTCTTTTGTTGTTACAAAAGGTTCGAATAATGTATCTTTAATTTCATCGGGAATTCCACAACCACTATCAATAACAGAAATGAAAATGAAATCCTTATTTTTTTTCGCTGTGATTGTAACCTGTCCGCCAGCTTCCGATGCTTGAATTGCATTTTTGGCTAAATTCAACACTAATTGTTTGATGTGGTCTTTTGAACAGTATAGTGCCAAAGGGCTATCTGCCAATTCTATGTTTGCAGAAACACCATAATGATGTGCTTCAGGTTCAATTACCAGATATACTTCCTTGATAATATCCTTTATGTCATATATTTTCTGGTTTACAACAATCGGTTTCCCTAATATAAGAAACTCTCCAACAATATTGTTTATTCTTGTTAACTCTGTCTCAATAACAGAGTAATACATTTGATCATCTTCATCGAGGTGTTTTCCTTTTAATAATTCAACGAAACCGATAATGCCCGTTAATGGATTACGTATTTCATGGGCAAATGTTCCTGCCAATGTTCCAACTAACTCCAATTTTTTCATGGTATTCTTTTGTTGCTCGTCTTCTAATTTCTTTTTCTCATAAAAAAACCTTATGACAAAATATAGTAAGTGTGTAAGTAATATACAGATGAAAAGAATGATAAGTATATGAAAAATAATTTCATGATTAGTAACATATTGAACATTTACTGCGACAGTCCAAGGTGCTTCTTCAAGGGATGTAAAGACTGTATTTGTAGAAGGACCATCTGTATAATCTAGAATATTTGTGTTTGTCACATCATCTCTAAGGATATAATTTGTCATGTTTCGTAAAGCGGGACGTTGGTTTAGAATACTCTCAGGTGGAATATCGCCAATTAGTACACCACTAATCTCCCCTTCATTTACAAAGACAGGCGCTGCTACTGTAATGAGAGGGATATAGTCATTCAGCGCACTATCTTTCGCAAAAAAAAGTGCCGTTTCTCCCGTTGTCATGACGGTATTAAAATAAGGGCGAAAATGAATGTCAATGGATTCTGTCAGTGTAGTAGAAGCTAGGTAAATAATGCCATCAATATTTGCAAAGTAAAATTCACTGGCGTATGGATATTTTTCAGCCATAACTGACAATATATTTTGAATGCTTCCTTCATCAGCTTCATCAATAAGACTTGCCATTAACTCTAAGCGTGTAGTTATTTCCATCACATAGCTATCAATCGTCTCAGCTAAAATATTGGCCCTATTTTCAGCTTGTTCAATACGCTCAGATACTAGATTGTGATATTGTAGCACGCTTAATAATAACGTAATAACAATAGTGGGAATAATAGCGGTAAAAAAATAAAATTTGAGAAGTCTTTTCTTAAGTTTCAAAGTATATCTCCTTTAAAATGTTGTCTGTTACATTCTATTATAGCGATTAATTGTAAAAAGAACGAGAGGAATAAATTTGACAAAAATGTGAAGGTTTTCTAAGCGGATTCATTTTGGTAAGTAATCAACGAGAAATGGTGATTGAATTATTAAGAAAAGTTGAAAAAATAGGACTTCAGAGCATTTAAAGAAATACCTGATTTTTTCATGTATAATTAATCATAGAAGATAAGAATTTCGAGAAGGTGAGGGAGGTTGATGAAGGTAGCTTGGAAAGTGATATTGTTCTTCATAGGTGCTATTGTGGGGATTGGTGTATATTTTACAAACAAAATCATGTATATAAAGAAAAAAGAGGAACTTTCTGATTTGAAAGAGTGGGATGGATTAAAACAAGAGATATTCTATATCCCGTCGCACTTTGGCTACACGTTGTACACTTCTTATATTTCGAAAGAAGAAAGTAACAAAGTTGTTATTTTATGTCATGGTGTGACAGCCAATCATAGAAATTCCTTGAAGTATGGAAAGATTTTCTTGGAATTAGGCTTTCATGTTATTATGTATGACCATCGACGACATGGAGAATCAGGAGGAAAAACAACCAGTTACGGCTATTATGAAAAACAAGATTTGAAGACTATTGTCGAATGGGTAAAAAAGAAATTTGGAGAGAGCACTACCATAGGACTCCATGGTGAATCAATGGGAGCTGCGACTATTTTGCAATATGGTGGGACAGTTGAAGACACAGTAGATTTTTATATTGCTGATTGCCCATTTTCGACATTTACAGAACAAGTAGCATACCGTTTGAATGAAGAGTTTCATTTACCGAAATGGCCTGTGCTACCTATTGCAAATTTCATTTTAAAAATTCGAGATGGCTATACATTCAGGGATGTTTCTCCACTGCAGGCGGTAAAAAATATTGAGAAACCAGTGTTATTCATTCATAGTAAAGAAGATACATATATACCTTTCCAGATGACTGAAGAATTGTATCGAGCGAAAAATGGAGCGAAGCAGTTATATTTGGCTGAAGTTGGCGATCATGCACAATCCTATGTAAAAAACCCGGATGAATACAAAAAAACGATTGAACAATTTATATATAAACATACGGATTATGACAAAAAATACCTTTGAAACAGAAAGAAATTTATGTATAATAAGCTCTAGTTGGAAAATTGAGAAAATGAGGTTTTTTTTTATGAATGTGAAGTTAACGAACAAACAGCTTAGCATCGTTGGGTTTATGCTATTCGGCATTTTCTTTGGTGCAGGCAATTTTATTTTTCCCCCTTTACTTGGGTACCAAGCAGGAATAAATGTTGTACCAGCATTAATCGGATTTTTATTAGGAGCGGTAGGCCTTCCTCTTTTAGGAGTGATTGCATCTACTTTATTTGGAGGAGAAGCACTTAAATTAATGGACCGAGTGCATCCTATATTTGGTGTGATTTTTACATCTGTCTTGTACTTGGCGATAGGACCTTTATTTGCGGTACCACGTACAGCAACTGTCGCTTTTTCAATGGCGGCAGAACCATTTTTAGGTAATAATTGGTATATTTTAGCTATATTTACACTTATCTATTTCGGCATAACATTTTATTTATGTCTAACTCCAACAAGATTGGTCAGTGCGATTGGTAAGTTCATGACCCCAGCTTTGATGATTATTGTGGCTGCAATTGTTGTAAAAGCGATGCTAACTCCAGTAGGAACTGCGACAGATCCAACGGCTGGATTTTATTACAATGCAATATTTGAAGGGTTAATCAACGGTTTTCAAACAATGGATGCAATCGGTGGCTTAATTACGGCAGGGATTGTTATTAGTGCAGTGAAGCAGTTTGGAGCAACGGATAAAAAGGATGTTGCAGTTTATACAATTAAAGCTGGCTTAATAGCGGCAGTTGGGTTATCAATTATTTATGGTGGTTTAGCTTTAGTAGGATCAACGTCTGGAACATTTATGGAAGCAACTGATGGGGCAGTAATCTTGACAACGGTTGTCCAAGAGTTATTTGGTCCAGTAGGGCTAGTGTTACTTGGAATTGCTACAATAATGGCATGTTTATCAACAGCCATTGCACTAGCTGGTGCTAGTGCGAGCTATTTTCACCAGCTGATGCCATCCCTTTCCTATCAAAAATGGCTACTGATTTTTTGTTTGTTTGGTTTTGGGATATCCAACCTAGGTTTAGCAACGTTACTTGCAGTTACAGCGCCGGTACTACAAATCTTATATCCATTAGTAATCGTACTAATTGTCTATATTTTTATCGATAGACTGATTTGCCATAAACGAATGGTGTATATTCTAGGGATGACTGTAACACTTATTATAAGTACTAGTGCAGAACTGAATGCTTCAGGGTTCATTGGAGCCTCCCTATCATTCGTAGAATCCTTACCGATGTATGATGTAGGATTTCCTTGGGTTGCTCCATGGTTGATAGCGACTCTTGTAGCCTACTTCATTCCAACGAAGAGCATAGATTCAGTGGAAAAAGGAAATGTTGCTTAGCGGAATGAGAATTTTTTGATAAAAGAAATAAAATAGAGAATGAGGAGAGGATAATGTGGTGCTGCACATTATCCTCTTTTTCAAAAGATTAGGAAAATATAAGTTTATCTTGCGTCAGAGTGGACAAAGATGTTAGCTATTTTTTATGGAAATGACATAACAGCCTAAAGGCTATTGTATCATTTCCATAAAAAATAGAGTTAGTGGTCAACCTACCCACGCAGGTGAATGAACAATTCATATAATAAGGTGTACAAACCAATATGAAGAAAGGGGTAACATACATGTCATATGGAAAATTTCATGGAAAAGGTGATGACTGTTCTAAGCCGTATTATCCTGAAGTAGAACATGTAGAAGAAAAGAAAGTAGAACTTTATCCAGATATGGATAAAGTAGGGGACTATGAGGTAAAGAATAGATTGTTGCCAGAGGTGAGAAATGAAAGAGTTGAGGTTCGTGCTATTGAAGATGCAATTATTAAAACACCTGTAGTATTAGCAGAAGTAGAAGTACAAATTAATGTTGACAGCTTTATTAAATTCCCAGAACCAGTATTAGAAATCAAAGCGATTAAGAAGCAATTAAAGTTAGTACAGGCCCGCCTATTATTGCCAACAAACAAATTATTCCTCCGTGGCTTTGTTCGCAAAAATATTCAATATGCAACTCCACGCTATAGCTCATTTAAAGCAGTTAGTTCAGATATTCGTTCTTTAACTGTTGATGTTCCGTTTACTTGTATATAATAACAGAAAATTAATGTAATCAAAAGAAAAAAGGATGTAGTTACAGCTACACCCTTTTGAAAGAAAAGGAATTTTCACACCCAGAAAAATCCTATCTAAGAAAATCCTTTAATTGATTACATTATAGCATCTCTGACTTATTTTGTACAAGTTGTTTCTTGTTTAGTGTAATCGCAAAGGCAACCTTTGCCAGTACGGTTGTAAAACCCAGAAAGGTTTCAATGGTTCCAATGCAAAAAAACCATTCTTTTAACCTGTATTAAATTACCATCCGTTTCCTTGTTTTACGGAGGTTGAAAGTAGGTGATTGCGACCATTAACAGTGTAGGTGGTATTCTGAATGCTTACGAGCGTTGGAATTACTCT
>DAIDKD010000038.1 GCA_027451065.1 Bacillaceae bacterium
CATAATTAAGTAATTTGCCTCGGTTAATCTGCACCACAGGTCGTAATCTTCTGCGCGACTCGTATCACACGCAGAGTTATATGCCCCAATCCTTTTTATTATTTTTGCATTCATTATTGTAGTAGCGTGTGCAACAGCTGGCCCTTTAAAAACCTGTATTTTATTTGGAGTTTCTGGAAGTGTAACTTTCCCCCATTCTCCATTATTGTCAAATAGAGTCATACCAGTACCTATTACTGCGTAATTTGGATTATCTGTGGCTACCCTAACCAGTTTCTCAATCCTATTTTCAACACTAATATCATCAGCATCCATACGTACAAGAAACTCACCTTTGGCAATATCAATACATTTATTTAGCGAATAACCTAATCCTTGGTTCTCATCATTTTTTATAACTATAATTCTTTTATCTTCATTAGACATTCGATTTAATATGTCAGTTGTATTATCAATAGAACCATCATCACAAATAATAAATTCAAAATCAGCATATGTCTGGCATAACACACTGTTAATAGCCTCTTCTACATAATTTTCGGCATTAAAAACTCCCATAATCACCGATACTTTCGGCATCCTTCTCACTGTCCTTCTTTTAGTATTTTTTCATAAATACATTTTATTTCCTTACCTGTACACTCAACATCAAGCAAATCCCTTACTAACTGTTGACCTTTCTCTCCCATTTTTGTAGCTTTTTCTTCATCATCAATCATTTTAATCATCGCATCTGCTAGGTCATCAGGATTTTTCTTCTCAACAGTATATCCTGTCTCATTGTGGATAACTATATCTGGAAAACCTCCAACATTTGTTGAAATTGTAGGTACTCCGGCTGCCAAACTTTCAGCAGCTCCTCCTAAATTTTCACTGTGTGAGGGGTGGACAGCTATATTCAGTTCCTTATATATTTCTTTCATATCTGTTCTGAATCCAGTGAAAATAATACTATCCTTGCATTTTTTCCATGCATATTTTTTGACATTCTCAACATATTTTCTACTATTTCCCCACGCATCACCAATAATTATTCCTATTACAGAGGGGTTCTTTTCTCTAACTAATGCAATTGCATCTATAAAATCTTCATGACCTTTTAGCCCTCTTGTCTGAAATAAATGTTTTTTAGGTGAATAAAAATAGCTGACCATCCCAACTAAAATTTTATCAGATGAAATTCCATATTCCTCATGTAGTTTACTTGAAGTAGCACTATATTCTTGACAAGTTTCTCCGCCATATCCTCCATAATACGCTAAGAAAATTCTCTTATTTTCGATACCAGACATACCATAAATATCACATGTCTTCTTACAAGCCCCTGCCCAGAAGTCATTTTCATTAGAAAGCATTATCTCAGCCTTTCTAAAGAAATTACTCTCTAGATGTAACGGACCTGGCACTTGAAATAACCTTGGAATTTTAGATTTTCGCAAAGCCAGTCTCAACATCATAATATTTGTAACGAAGTGACAATGTATGATATCAGGATTAATCTCATCTACTAAATTTTTTATATCATTGACTTTGCTAATCAATTCCCATGGTTTTTTTATAGGAAGTGTAAAATCTCCTTTTACGACTTTCATGTCGTTTAATTTATATTTTTCCGACACCCTTCCATCAATTGAAGGTAATACAGTTATCACTTCCACACCACTATCATTAAGCCATTTTGCCTGCTCGAAGGCCCAATTTGCTCCTACATTCGTTTTGACAATCTGTAAAACTTTCATCCT
Source organism: Bacillaceae bacterium (assembly GCA_027451065.1). Classification (GTDB taxonomy): domain Bacteria; phylum Bacillota; class Bacilli; order Bacillales; family Bacillaceae_G; genus DAIDKD01. The sequence continues at coordinate 1,743 of DAIDKD010000038.1, forward strand.
CTTACTCTCCTCGCCGGAATCCCAACGAAAATTCCATATTCATTTATACTTCTAGTTACCACTGCTCCAGCACCGATAGTCACATCTTTCCCTATTTCTATATTCTGAATAACAATAGCTCCCGAACCAAGTAGTACCCCTTCCCCTACTCTCACATTCCCAGAAATATTAACTCCCCAAAGCAAACTACAGTAGTCTTCCATGATAGAATCATGACCAATCCCCGTTTTCGAGCTAATAATCACATGGTTCCCTATTTCAATATTTGTTGTCATTAATACATCAGGATAAATAATACAACCCTCACCAATTTGTATGAATCGGTTTAACTTAACTGAAGGATGAATCAAAGTAGCAAATTTGATGTTCTTATTCTGTGTCAACAATGCTACTTTCTTTCTTTTCACTTCGTAATTTGAAATTGCACAAACAACAAAAACTTCTCTTTCATATTCTTTAAGAAATTCTAGGTTTCCTAGAACTGGATAATCATTTATCATTTTATGATGCAAGCTAGCATTTTCATCTATGAAACCTAATAGATTCCACTCATCACTTACTTCATTAATTTCTTCTACAATAAGAGCCGTTTCTCTTCCAACACCGCCAGCACCAATGATAATTAAATCTTTCATCCCCGTCACCTAAAATAAACCTTTCACAATATTATTTATTCGGTTCATATCCTCTTCTATCATCTTCGTATCAGAAGGCAAGCAGACACCACGTTCAAACAAATCTTCTGAAATACTACCTTCCTCCAATGATGAGAAGAATTTATATTCTTTATAGACTGGTTGTAAATGCATCGGTTTCCATACAGGCCTTGATTCGATGTTCTCTTTTTCCAAAGCTAACATGATATCTAGCGGCTTCACGTTACTATGTGGAGATACTGTCATAACAGACAACCAATAATTCGATTCTCCATAGTTACAAATTGGCATCATTTCAATTTCTTCTATATCTCTAAATGCCTCTTGATAATTCTCATAAATCCTTTTCTTTTTTTGGATTCTTTGATTCAATACTTTTAGTTGACCTCTACCAATTCCGGCGAGGATGTTACTCATGCGATAATTAAACCCTAGCTCTGTATGTTCATAATGTCTTGCTTGATCCCTGGATTGAGTTGCCCAAAATTTTACTTTTTGAATCGATTCTTCATTGTCTGATACGAGCATTCCACCACCAGAGGTAGTAATAATTTTGTTACCATTAAAAGAGTAGATTCCAAACTCTCCTAATGTCCCTGTCTGCTTTCCTTTATACGTTGCGCCTAATGATTCCGCGGCATCTTCAATGATTGGTACCCCATATTGATTGCAGAGTTTTTGTATTTTATCAAAATCAGCACTTTGACCGTAAAGGTGAACCACGATGACAGCTTTTGGGATGTTACCATTAACTTTCGCATCTTCCAATGCTTTTTCCAGAGCTACAGGACACATATTCCATGTTTCATAGTCAGAATCAATAAAAACCGGAATCGCATTTTGGTAGATAATCGGATTGCAAGAGGCTGAGAAAGTTAAAGATGAGCAAAAAACAACATCCCCTTCACCTACATTTAGTGCTTTTAATGCCAAATGTATAGCGCCTGTCCCACTTGATAAAGCTGCTGCTGATTTCGCACCAACATAATTTGCTAGTTCTTGTTCAAAGTTATCAACATTAGGTCCCAGTGGAGCAACCCAGTTTGTCTCAAAAGCTTCATGTACAAATGATAGTTCCTCCCCTCCCATATGTGGGGAAGCTAAAAATATCTTTTTACTCATTCTTTTCACCCTAACTCCCTAATTAGTGCCATTAAATTTTTCCATCGTCACATGACCATCTTGACTGATTCCATCTTTTTTAAAAACTGTATATACAGTCAAAAATAATATTTTCACATCTAGCAATAAACTATAATTATCAACATATTGTACATCTAGCTTAAATTTGTCATCCCAACTTAAACTGTTTCTGCCCTTCACTTGTGCTAACCCTGTGATACCTGGCTTCACTTCGTGTCTTCTAAATTGTTCTTTAGAGTACAATTTAACATACTCTACTAACAACGGGCGTGGTCCAACTAAACTCATATCACCTTTTAGTACATTGACTAATTCGGGTAGCTCATCTAAACTTGTCGCCCTCAAAAGCTTACCAAATTTTGTTAACCGTTCATCATCTGATAATAGATTTCCGTTCTTATCTTTAGAATCTAGCATACTTCTAAACTTAATCATTTTAAACTTTTTCCCATTTTCTCCTATACGATCTTGCGTAAAGAAGATGGGAGAACCTAGCTTGGTATAAATTAGTATAGAAACTATTACCAATACTGGGGATAGTATGACTAGTGCTATCAAAGCGAGAAATCTATCCAATAATGCCTTTATTTTCCTTTGAACTCCCATGTTACTCTCCTTGTATTTTAGATAATCTTTCCTACACTACTGTTTCAGCAGCATTTGGTAAAACATATTTTCCATCTGCTTTCACTTTTCTTTCTTTGTCACGATTTGACACAACTACAGGTTCTACTTTTCTCTCATGGGCCTCTACAAACGTCGGCACCATTTCCTTCAGCTTCACCCTAACCATTTCACTATCACCTAGCACAGCCTCAATCGCCTGTACTTTTTCAACTACCGCTTCATTACTTTGTTGAATTGACTTACCAATAAAAATCTTCTTGTGAGTCGTTGCATCTAATCCTTCTTCATTCATCAACAACTCTTCATATAACTTCTCACCAGGGCGAATTCCTGAGAATTCAATGCCGATTTCTTCGATGGTGTATCCAGATAAAGTAATTAAATTCTTCGCCAGGTCAACAATTTTCACCGGATCACCCATATCTAGTACAAAGGTTTCTCCACCTTTGGCAAATGCTCCAGCTTGGATAACCAATCGTGAAGCTTCTGGAATGGTCATAAAGTAACGGATCATTTCTGGGTCAGTGACTGTGATAGGGCCACCTTTGGCAATTTGTGCTTTGAACCTTGGAATAACACTTCCTCGGCTTCCTAGTACATTTCCGAAACGGACTGCTACAAAGCGTGTGTTGCTGTTTTCGTTCATACTCTGCACGATCATTTCTGCTGCTCGTTTTGTTGCTCCCATGACATTAGTTGGGTTGACAGCTTTATCAGTAGACACCATGACGAATATACCAACTCCGAAACAATCTGACGCTTCCGCTACATTTTTTGTTCCTAGTATATTGTTTTTCACAGCTTCTTCTGGGTTTCTTTCCATTAATGGCACATGCTTATGTGCTGCTGCATGGTAGACAACATCTGGCTTGTATTTATTCATAATCGCGAATATTTTCTCTCTATCTTGTACATCGGCAATTTCTGTAATGATATTCGTCTTGCTGTCAGCATATGTTTCTAATAATTCCATATCAATGGTATAAATGCTATTTTCACCATGCCCTAGTAAAATCAATGTCTCAGGATGGAATTTCATTACTTGACGGGAGATTTCTGAACCGATTGAACCACCTGCTCCTGTTACAAGAATGGTTTTATTGCGGAGTTTGGCAGAAACTTCTTCATCATCCAATTGAACGGAATCACGTCCTAGAAGGTCTTCAACAGAAACATCTTTCAATTGGGAAACGGAAACTTTCCCTTCTGCAATGTCTTCTAACCGTGGCAAGATTTGGGTCCGTACTTTCGTTTTGGCACAAATGCCATAAATATTCCCTATTTCGGTTCTTGTTAGTGACGGAATCGCAATGATAATATGTTCAATTCTCTTCTCGTTTACTATTTCTTCCAACTGCTCAACAGTTCCTAACACTGGTAATCCTAATATTTCCAGTCCTCGTTTGGAGGTATTATCATCGACAAAGCCTACTGGATTCAAGTCACATAGTTGGTCTGCTTTTAAACTTCGCACGATAAGATTTCCACCTGCTCCTGCGCCAACAATCAATGTGTTTTTCTGAGTGCCTGTTGTCTGAGGCATGAGTTGTTCACGAAGCAATCGCCAGCAAAAGCGAGATCCACCGATTAAAATGAGCTGTATCATCCACGTAACAGTAAGAATTCGATTGTACGTTGTTCCAAAGACAATTGATTGTCCTACAATCGTCGCCAGAAAAGAAAAGGTTACAGCTTTAAAGATAATCCATATTTCACGGACGCTTGCATATTCCCACGCTTTGCGATATAATCCATACATCTTCGCAAAGATTGTATGAAAAATAAGTAGCAAAATAGAACTTCCTGCAATAATGTATAGTTCTGTGTGTAACCATGGAAATAAAAAATTGCTAAGATAAATAGAAAAGAAAACAATCAGTAAATCTACTGTAATTAATATGAAGAGCCTTCTTCGATAGCTCACGTAGCATAACCTCCAAATGTAGTAAAAATGTTTCCACAAAAAAATATTAGTTCTTTTCTCTCCCAACAAAACAACTAATATTTCTTTTATAAGTAAAATCAATTCAAAATGATGCCCTCTGCCATAATATAATTACATATCTTGGTTGCCCACATGGCATGTAAGAAAAGCGCAAGCGCCTTGTTCAGCTTCCCTCGGAAAATGTTCTTCACACCTAAAGTCGCTTTTTGACTTTACGGTGGGAAGGTTATCCCGCAAGGGGATGACACAAGGCCCTTTTATGACGGGAAGCTAGGCGCTGGAGCTGGACAAAAGGGCATCATCTGTTAAAAAATACCCAAAAACTTTTTCTTCCTTACTTCCTCTGGCTGATCTGGATAAATTGTTTGATTGTCCACTATCCGCTGTGCATTTTCCTGAAAATAATACACATAATCCATGCCATACTTTGCCTCGATCTCTGCAAAAGTTTGTCTCATCTTGAACCCTCTACCGGTTGTATTATGAGCATCTGAAGCAATCACATGGGTCAGATTAGCTTCGATTAATTGATGGGTGAATTTCTGGATTTTCTTGCCGAAATATCCAGTTACACTACATGCTGTTACTTGGGTAAGGGCACCTTTTTGTACTAGTTGGTACAATTTATCTGGATTTTCCATGATTTCTGCGTTTCTTTCTGGATGAACAATAATTGGTTTCAACCCGTGTAGTTCCATATCGTACAGTAATCTCTCTGCATAATGGGGCACATGGTTAGAGGAAAATTCAATTAGCATATACCTGGAGGTGTTTCCAATTGTTACCAATTTATTATTTTCATAGTCTAGCAGAAGTTCTCCGTAAATGCGAATTTCCTGTCCGGGAATTACTTTGATTGGTAAATCCTTTGCTGCAATGAGCTCATTTAGTTCTGCTACTTTGGTTAAAATCTTTTGTTGATCATTGCTATACTTCCTATTGTGATGGGGGGTTGCGACAATTGTTCGTATCCCCTCATCAACTGCTACCTTCAACATTGCTAGGCTATCTTCTTCATTACTCGCTCCATCATCTATAGCAGGTAGAATATGACAATGTATATCTATCATAATAGCCTCCTAGGATTTGCCGTAATAGTAGTAATAGCTAGACTCTTTCTCATCTACATCATTCAATGCTACCCCAATAATATTGATATCTAGTTGATTTAATAATTCTTTCGCTTTTACTAGCTCCTCTTTTTCCGTTTGCGTACTTCTGGCAACTAGTAATGCCCCGTCGCATAAGTTTCCAAGTACTTGAGCATCTGTTACTACTCCAACCGGAGGCGTATCGAATAAGACAATATCGAATGAATCTGCCATCACTGCGATTAATTCTTTCATCGGCTCGGACCCTAACAACTCAGATGGGTTCGGCGGAGTAGGACCAGACGTCAGTACAAATAGGTTGTCAGTATCTGTCGGCCTAATTGCTTCTTTTAATGTTTTTTTCTCTGTTAATACACTTGTTAAACCAAATGGATTTTCCAATTGAAATGTGTAATGAGATGTGGGCTTCCGTAAATCTGCATCAACAAATAAGGTTTTTTTCCCTTGTTGGGCGAATGTTACTGCTAAATTGGAAAGTGTTGTTGTCTTTCCATCACCTGGCTGAGCTGACGTGCAAATGATTGTTTTTATTTTCTTCGTTACCATGGAGTATTCAATATTGGTACGCATTGTACGATATTGCTCTGAAATAGGTGATTTAGGATTTTTCTTAGCGATTAAACTACTTTTCTTTGTTGTCAAACCACTTTTCTTCTTTCTCTTCATCATGTTGTCAACCCCCTCCTTTATTTATGAATGTTTCGCTCTATTTATTCATACTTTCTTCTGTTATTCTCGGTATAACTCCTACTATCGGTAAATCTAGTAATTCTTCGATATCTCGTCCAGTTTTTACCGTTTTGTCTAAATACTCTAGTAAGAATGACAATCCTACGCCAATCATCACTCCGACAACGAGGGCAAGGGCCATGTTAAGCATCGGTCTCGGACTCACTGGTCCAGTTGGCATTTCTGCCTCAGCAAGAATGCTTACGTTGTCTACGTGCATAATCCCACCAATTTCCCGTTGGAATACTTCCGCTGTTGTATTGGCAATGTCTGCGGCAAGGGCCGCGTCTTCATTTTGTACTGATAAGGTAATAATTTGAGAGTTACTTGAGTTGCTTACACTTACAATATTCCGTAATTGAGACCCTCTCATGTTCAGGCCTAATTCTTCTGCAACAATGTCCATAATTGCCGGACTTCTAAGAATATCGCTATATGTATTGATTAATTGCAAGCTGCTTTGAATATCTGTAGTAGTTATTTGATTTTCCCCGGCTGAACTAGTAACGACCAGTTCGGTAGATGACTGAAAAATTGGCGTGATGAAAAAAAAGCTGAAGACGCCGCTGATGACAGTAGCTAAGAATGCTATGACAACAATCAGTGCAAAGCGCTTTTTTAAGATTTGGAATAATTCCCTTAAGTCTATTGTTTCCTCCATGATACCCTCCGTTGTTTTGCATTAAATATCTTTTCACTTTTATAATTAAACTTTCTACATCATAACATATTTTTCTAGCTTTGTTTTATTTTTTTATTTTTTTTATCATTTTATTTTTTATTTAAAAATCCTTTCAAATCAAGCGGTTTTCATGTGTGTCTTCATTCATATTCTCATATAGCTTATTCACTATCTAGATACAAAAAGGTCGATGAGATAAGCTGCCCACAATTGATAACCTGCTTCATTCAACTCCATACTGCTACCTTCAACCAAATATGCCAACATCTCGTCAGAATCTCTATCTGGCCACGCGTCCCAGTGATGAATATAGATGTGCTCCGTTTCCTCGATGATAAATCTTTGGAATTCTTCTACTTCCCTTGGGTAAAATACCCCTTGGTGAATTGGATGTGAAGGTTGGACCATCATTGTTACCTCTGGGAATGCTGTACTCCATTGGTTCAATATTTGACTGTTGTAGGCAATAGAAATCTCTGCTCCGAGCTGACCATTGTCGGTTAACAAGGGTACTTCATAGAGGATGACATCTGGATTTGTATCTACTACTTGCTGTATGATATCACTCTCTAGCAATTGTGCCGATGTCATTGTATCGTATGTAATTGTTTGGATGTTCCAGACTCCTTCTCCATATGTGCTAGTGATTACTTCTTTGAACTCGGCGACCCAGGAAGGCTCTGTTCGAGCGACAAGGGTGAGATTGACTGCCTCATTGTTCTGGTACCCTTCCTCCAATTTTCTCACTACTTCATCTGGTAGATTTGCAGCATAAGATATATGAGTGGGAAATATTGTTTCTGCTGCTATTGCTGTTTCTGCCGCTGTTTCCGTTTCTTCTGCTATTTCTACATTTTCGGTTTCTCCAGCTACTATCGTGGCAATTTGCTGATTCCAATGCCATCTTCCAAACAGTAGGATACCGATTCCGCAAAAGAACAAGATAAGGATTCCTAGTTTTTTCATTTATGTATGCAACCTTTCTTTTTTTGGTACTCTTTTCAATTGTATAGGTTTTTCTTTGTAAAGACAATGAAATTTCAAGGATTAAACCCTTTCATTCAGAGAAATATCAAAAAATTTTTTCATAGTTAATTAGTAAGTAGGAAATAAAAATACATATGTAAAAATAGCTGCACAGTCTGTATGCTGGTGTTACAATTCAATACAGATTGGCAGCTGTTGGTTGTTAGATAGATAAACCTTCTAACAACCAACACAATGACTCATTCTTCACGAAGAAATTTTATACAAAGTAGAAGGTATTTCTAATTCAAGAAATGCAATTTCCTCAATCGTAAATTTAGATTGTTCCATCTTCTCAAGAAAATCTCCCTGTTGATAAACATCAAAGAACCAGATTGTTTTTCCCGACCCAAGTGCATCTTCTATTGCGTGTGAAGAAGTTATATATTCAGTGTTTTCAAATACCTGCCTCATGACATCCGTACCTAACCTTATCTCCTGTTCCTGAAAGAAATAAGAAGGATTCTCTGTCAAATATTCCACAATTCGAAGTACGTGCACTTCATCAGATAATATGACATCATTCGCACCAAGGGTACTTATTGCTATATCAAATTCGTTGAGACGACTTTGATATATCCGTTCATTTAAAATAAAAGAAGTTCCATTTACTATCCCTACAATAAATATCCAGCATATGAAAAGAGAATAAATTCTTCTTTTACCAATTATCTGACTTAAGGAGATAGAAAAGCAAATCCATAGCGCTCCTAGTGCGGGTATCATATATCGTGGCATAAAAATAGGTCTGATAATGATTGACAATATAATCCCTACAAGGACAGTACCTACTAATAAAGCAAAACCAGTAATTGTATACCAATTCAATAAGAGTACTTCTTTCTTACTCTTTAAATATAAGAAGCAACAAGCAAAGTATATACACATCATAGGAATTGCTATAATCAGCCTCAGCATAGGGGTCCCGGAAACTACGCTTTCTCCCATCGGAAAGATGCCATATGTGAGAATAGTACGAATTGTTATTGGTTCAATCCAATAATTATCAGAAACTTCTGCAAGTTGCTGGATAAACACATACAACCAAGGAAGGTATGCAAGTACGGTAATCAATGAATAAAGGAACCAATTCTTCAATTGAGATTTCTCACTAGTGATAATCCATATGAATAAAAAAATATATACAAACATAACTGCAACCAAAGAAAAATAGTGAGTATAAGCAGCCATTAGTGAATAAGTAATAAAAAGCACCCAGTTCTTAGGAATAGGGTCCAAAATAATATCGTACGAATAAAGATACGCCATTGTAACAAATAGTAGCCCCCAACTATACATACGTATTTCAACACCGTTAGCTAACATTTGAGGCATACTAACAATGCAAAAAGCAAATACAGCAGAGCACAGACTTCCCCAATTTCTTTTTATTTTCGTAATAGAAACTACTAACAATAATATATAAGGAATTACAGATACTATCCTTCCTACCACAATTACATTTGCTGAAGGGATAACCATCGATACTACATCGACTATTGATTTCAAGATAAGGTAATACAGTGGCGGATGAACATCAATAGCAGTTAAACGTATTACCGAGGGAAAAGAATGTTGAATGAGACGCAAACTGAATGCCTCGTCAAACAATATAGATTCCCAAAACGATGCAGCAACCATGATAACAATATAAAATATAGCCCCTACGTATAATGTTGTAATTAATATATTTTTTAATCCCTTCTCTTTCACAAACATTTTTCTCCTCATCCTTCCTATAACCCCATTTTACTACAATGAAACTGTAAACAATCCAATTTACGAAAGTAGTGGCTACATCAAATGTGAAGTAGCTCACAATCATTCGATAGCGATAATATGAAACTTTACATCGACTGAGCATACCTCTCATCTCTTTCAACATCTTTCTCTGTGCATCGCTCAATGTAAACAGGGCGATTTTTTACTTCTAAATATGTTTTAGAAAGATACTGCCCTAAAATCCCTATACCAAAAAGCTGCATCCCACTTAGAAAGAATAAAATACTAACTAACGATGGATATCCTGCAACAGGCTCCCCCCACACAAGAGTCCTCACTACAACAAAGATTATCGTAAGAAATGCGATAGCACAGAAAAATAGCCCTGTTAAGGAAGATATGATTAACGGCACTGTGGAAAAAGCGATGACACCATCCAAAGCATAAAGTAATAAACTCCAAAAGGACCATTTGGATTCCCCAGCAACCCTTTCGATATTTTCATAAGAAATCCATTTTGTTTTAAAACCTACCCAACTAAAAAGACCTTTTGAAAAACGATTATACTCATTCATAGATAATATGGAGTCAACCATTTTTCGTGACATTAACCGAAAATCTCTCGCTCCATCTACAATTTCTGTTCTGGAAATTTTATTAATTAATTTATAGAAAGTCCTAGCAAAGAAAGAACGAATAGGTGACTCACCCGTTCTGTCTCCCCTTCTGGTAGCAATACAATCATAATCTTCATTTTCTAAAACATGATACATTTCCTCTAACAATGAAGGTGGGTCCTGCAAATCTGCGTCCATAACCGCCACATATTCTCCAGTAGCATTTTGCAGACCAGCATATAATGCAGCCTCTTTTCCAAAATTCCTTGAAAATGAAATATAGCGTACACGTTTATCCCATCTTCGTAATTCTTTCAACATAGACAAAGTATTATCTCTAGAACCATCGTCAACAAACAAAACTTCAAAGGTAACCTCTCTCATCTTTGATGCTACTTTTGTTACTTGATGATAAAAATCCTGAAGTACCTTCTCCTCGTTATAACAAGGAACTACAAGAGTTATTACTTTCATTTCCCCCATCTCCTCTATATAGTGTTTCAATTGAAATACTATATATCTTTTTTCAAGCTACACCTTCTTTATTTCTCACTTATCAATAAATAAGCCTATGGAAAAGCTATTAAAATATCCGACACCGTCAACTACATAAATTTTTCTATCCTCATATTCCGCATGGCTACAATGATGCATGGCTCGATGATTCCACTTACCGTCTTTTTGTGCTCCTATTAACTTCCCTAAATCAGTTACCTCTGCTGTACTAGTGCTTAGGTTTGTTAACTTGTAAAGCTTTGTGTATTCACCGTACTGTCCTGTTGCAGTTGGTGTGATTTGAATTGGCAGAAGCACATAATCCTCATAAACTGATGGATTTCCGGCACCTCTCTTACCACCTTCCACTTCATCATTAGGGATAAGTAATCCTACTGGATGGAGATTCCATTGATTATTTTTCCAATCTCCTGAAGTGTTATAGTAAAGAGAAACTCCGTTATTCCCTAATTGCCCCCCTGTTGTCGTTAAGTACCACACATCTCCCATTTGAAAAATATTTGTATCCACATGAAATGTTTCATGGGACAGCAACGTGCCGACCAATTCCCATTCCAACGGGAAGTTCTTAGCTTGATACAAAACCACTTCGCCTGCGATATCTGGCACCATATACCAGATTCCATCTACTTTGAATACGTGGGGGTAGGCGGACCGGTGGGAATGCTGTTCTTTACTGAGAACGATTTGAGTATAGGTCCAATGAAATAGGTTATCACTGTAGGCGTGGCCTATTTCATCAGCAACTTGTCCTGTCGTTGGTGATTTCCCACCAATTACTTCAAAAAACATGTGATACCGACCTTTGTCTCTGACGATAAATGGGTCGGCTACTCCTTGAACATATTTTCGATCGGTTACTATTTCCTTCGTTATGATCGGATTTTTCACTTTCGGAAAGGGCTTGACAAAATTTCCTTCTGTCTTGTCAATTGATGATTTTTTCAATAATACGATAGGGTAAGAAAATATTTTCGGTAGAAGTTGTAGATTTTTTTTGATTTCCTTCAGAAAAAACAGTATCTCACCAGAATTTATTTTATGATTTTCTATCATTCTCCCCTCCTTTGCAGGCTACCGATGCACTTTTTTAACAAACCTTTGATACGATACCGACTAGCGTTCTTCTTATCTTTGTTCTTTTACATTCATTCTCACCTAGTTGGTATAGAAAACGGATATCTCTGTGTTCTATTGCTTTTAAATAATCTTTTTCAAAATACTTCAAAACACCTTCGTTTGTTAGAGCTTCTCGAATGGAATGATTCCCAACAAATTTAAGTATTTTATTCTCACGTTCTGATTTATCCAACGTGCTATAAAATAAACTAGTTAAACATGTCTTAAGGGTGTTGAGCAACATGACACTTATTCCGTTGTATCTAATTTGTCGACTATCTTGATAGTATTCCTCAATCACTTCTTTTTGTATCTCATAACCGTTCACCATGTCGTCAAATAAATATGACATGTATTTACTAGTATTTCCGCCTGTTCTGTAGTAGTACAATGATTTATCAATAATCTTCACCCGATTTGCTTTCAAAAGCATTTCTAGGTTATAGTAAAGATCTTCTCCGAAAAAAGTTATTCTGTCTAAATAGTTCCCACAGTTTATTAACAACTCTCGTTTATATAACTTAGCAAATAGATTGGATGGAAATGGATGACCATGAAAATATGCTGATGCTAGCTTGTCATTAATTTCATCGCCAATGAATATTTTATCTTCCATAAAATATTCATTCTTGTCCGTCTTTTTTATCAGTAGTCTGTCCCCTGCTACTTTACAGATATTACATACAGTGATATCCAGATTATTTTGAACAGCCTCATGGTATAAAGTTCCAGCGATCTCTTTATCTACCCAATCATCCGCATCAACAAACATGACATATTCCGAATGAGAAGCTTCAATGCCACTTCTCCTTGCAGCGATACACCCTGCATTTTTTTGATTTACTAAAATAATTCTTTTATCCATCTTGCTGTACTTCTCACAAATCTCTAAGCTATTATCAGTCGAACCATCATTCACTAAAATTAATTCAATCTCCGTTAATGTTTGGTTCAGGATAGATTTTATACACTTTTCCAGCTTCTTTCCTGCATTATAAATAGGGACTACGATGCTTACTTTACTCACTGCTGCACCTCCTAACAGATTATTACTTCCTGCTTGATATAATGTATCTTTCTCTGCATACTCATCACAAATTTCTCCACTTCGATCAGGTGAACCACCATTCACAAGAATAATTTCTAGATTCTGATAGGTTTGCTAACGAATAGCTTCTATAACAGACCCTTAAATATTTTTCAACGTTATATACAAGTACGATAATACTTATTTTTGCATTCAATTGCCCTCCTCCAGTAAGATAAATATATTTGATATGCTCCGATTTCTCATCTTCGTCACAATAAAGCTTTCGAAGTGCTCTTCATATCAGGTAATTGTATCCTTCCCCAAAGTCTTGTGTTCCAAGTTAATAACATTTCCTTTTCAAATACGAATGCAGGCACAACATAATCGAAATCTATCGATCGTCCTAAACCATCTAATTCATACAATACAATGACAGTCTTATATACTCCACTTATGAGAGAGCTAATGTCTACAGAGAATGTTGCTGTGTACTCTCCTTTCTCCTTACACTGCATAAAATTACTACATATGGTAGTTGCTATCGGAGTTTCATCCTGATACCTTATCTCCAATCGCAAAGATAGATTCTCTATATTCTCAAATGTTTCCCATGCTAGTTCAAATTCCAATGGTTCATTTTGTTTATAATAACAATTTTCTTTGTGAAGAATTCGAAGGCTCTGCAATCTCGCCTTATAATTTTGTTGTAGATCCTTGCTTCTTTGAACATTTTTATAATCATTGAAAATCTTTTGTTCCATTTTACTTTGCTCTAGATAAATTGCTATCGCTTCTTCTGTCCCACCATCAAATATGACTCTACCTGCTTTTAATACTATACATCTATTACAGAGCCGTCTCACTGTATCCATATTATGACTCACATAAAGAATCGTTCTTCCTTCACCTTTGGCTACACCACTCATTTTATCAATGCACTTTTTCTGAAATTGCACGTCTCCTACAGCCAAAACTTCGTCCATGACCAATATTTCACTATCAAGATGGGCTGCTACAGAAAATGCTAATTTTACATACATTCCACTAGAATACCTTTTCACTGGTGTATCAATAAACTTAGCGCATTCTGAGAATTCAATGATTTCATCAATTTTACTACCAACTTCCGTTTTGGTCATACCTAAAATAGCTCCATTTAGATAGATATTTTCTCTTCCCGTAAGCTCTGGATGAAAACCCGTCCCTACTTCCAACATACTAGAAATTCTACCTTGGTATTCAATCGTCCCTTTCGTTGGTGCGGTGACTCTAGATAATAATTTAAGCAAGGTGGACTTCCCTGCTCCATTTCCACCGATAACCCCTAATGTGTCTCCTCGATTCACATTTACACTGATTCCGTTCAATGCCATAAATGTTTCGTTTTTATCAAAGGTTCTCTGCCCTATTCGCAAATTAGGATCTTCTTTGTGACGAACTTTCGCCCACCAGCTCTGTAAATCTGCCGACAACGTTCCTCCACCGATTGTTCCTAATTTATACTGTTTATACACATCTTTTATTTGTATGATTGTCTCATTCATTTTTAATCCCCCATTAAACAGTATCCATAAAGGTTTTTTCAACTCTACTAAATAATATAACACCCACGACCATAATAATAATTGTCG
>DAIDKD010000039.1 GCA_027451065.1 Bacillaceae bacterium
GCTATAGCCAAGCGGTAAGGCAACGGACTTTGACTCCGTCATGCGTTGGTTCGAATCCAGCTAGCCCAGCCAAGTACAAGGCCCGTTGGTCAAGTGGTTAAGACACCGCCCTTTCACGGCGGTAACACGGGTTCGAATCCCGTACGGGTCATCTGGAAAACCTGGTACACATTTGTGTGCCAGGTTTTTTGCATGGAGTAGGGGAATTTACTTTTGGAAATGTATCACTTATCCTCTATTCTTTCCAAAAACTAAGCGGTGGAAAAGGTCAGTTAATCAAAAATGAGGTGCGATTAAAATGAACTTAATTGATAGGATGCCTGATGAAGTGAAAAGGAAATTACGTCGAAAGACATTTAATGAAAATGAAACTATACTTTTTGCAGAAAATGAGAACAACTACGTGTATTTTTTATTGGAAGGAAAAGCCGAAGCATATGTACAAAATCTACAAGGTTCCTATGCAAATATTCATGTTTATGAATCTGGGAGCTTTTTTGGTGAACTGGAGCAATTTTATGTGGGAAGAAAACCAGTTGAAATTTCAGCTATCACTCCTTGTGTTGTGGATATATTGTACAAAGATGATTTTTTTAATTGGATGAAAAAAGATTTTGAAGTTACAAAGTTTATCATAAAGGAAATTGCATATAAGCTAATTATGAATGGAGAATATATTGAAGAAGTTCTGCTTTTGACTGTAGAGGAACGTCTATTACGTTGCATCGCTATTCATTATTATCGAGGAGATATTGACAAGCTCACGAAAGAACAGATTGTAAAAGAAACCAAGGCTCCTATTAGGAGTATCAATCGTGCAATAGCAAAATGTACAAAACAAGGAATATTTTGCTATCGAAATAAGCGAGTAATCATCTTGGATGAAGAGAAACTACAAAATTATTTGCGATAAACTGCAAACACATACATGGTGAGCGTATTTCTATAATCGCATAATAAAAATAGAGAAATAAACTCCACTGGGAAGATATACTTCTCTACTTTTATGATAGCTTTTTAACTTTACCTACAATCTCAAAACTCTCTAGTTTTCGTGTGTATTCTTGCAATCTGCTCGAAATAATCAACGGATTTTTCTTCCGCCTGATTCCGTCTTACCAAACCTTCGTGGGCAAGCTCACTTCTTAATAGTCGGTACAAGCTAATAGTTACATAAACACAGTCAATACAACTATCGATGTCGTGAACAGCTACGGTTTTATTTAGTACTTCCATATATTCGGGCATCTCCGCCTCTATCTTTCTTACTCCCCGAGGTAACTTACCATGTTTCATAAAAATTAGTGGAGATAATACAGTTTCTCGTAAAAACGAAAGAAAGCCAATTACTTCGAATAATTCCCCCCTACCAATTTTAACAGCAGCATAATGCACCCAGACCCAAAATCTATCTTCTATCCACTGTAATTTGACTGCTGGATAAACAGCTTTTTCTTTAGCAAAGACATCCGTTAAGCAATTATCCTTCTGGTAGAGAATTATAGGATCCTCAACTCGCTTTGCTACATCATCAATAGACACAAATTTGAAGTCGACATGCAGCATTGGAGAATCGTATAGGCAGATTACTAAACGAGGTTCACCAACATGCTCTCCTGTAAAAGCAGAAAGCAATTCACCGAATGCCTCTGCAATAGACATTCTTTCTTCCATAACTTGTTCATAGTATGTAGCTTTAGATACAAGAATAAAGTCAAGATCAGAGAATTCATCCATAGAATTGGTTATATATGATCCCCCTACTGCTAAACCTACAAATCTACTGTCATTTTTAATAAACCGCAAGACCTTTTCTATCATTTGCACGTGTTGAATTTGCAACATATTAATCACTCACCTCTCAAATACTTCTTTATAGGTTCATTATAAATGAGTAATATAGAACCAATAAAGGTCATTTGACCAAAATTAAAGTGACCATGCCAATGCTTTGACACTATTCAACAGATGACTCTGATTCTAATTTACTAGCCATTTTCGATAACCGATTCTTCCATAAATTTCTAGTGTGTATGTATCGTGAATACTAACTGTTTAGCAAAGAATTTTGGTGGCTAGACGAACCAACTGTCAATATTTTGTAAAAAACATAACCTTAAAAATGAGAAAGTCTGAAAGGGGAAAGTCTCCCTTTTCAGACTAGATTTACGTTTATAGTACCCATTCCCCTTTTCTGAAAATAGGTGTTTCTGAACCATCCTCATCAATTGCGTCAATATTCATTTCAGCAGACCCAACCATAAAATCAACGTGAGTGATGCTTTGATTTGCGCCATTTTCAGCCAACTCTTCTTTCGACATTGTTTTTCCACCATCAAGGTTAAATGCATAAGCACTGCCGATAGCAAGATGGACAGAGGCATTTTCATCAAACAATGTATTAAAGAAGGTAAGGTTAGACATTGATATTGGTGAACTATGTGGTACAAGGGCTACTTCACCTAAATAATGAGAACCCTCATCTGTTTCCACTAGATGCTTTAACGTTTCATAGCCAGTTTCTGCTTTGTAGTCGACAATACGTCCTTTTTCAAAAGTGATGGAGAAGTTATCAATGACGTTACCGCCGTAGCTTAATGGTTTAGTGCTAGATACAGTTCCATTCACACCTTCTTTTAAAGGCATAGTAAACACTTCTTCTGTCGGTATATTAGCAACGAAAGATTTCCCTTGTGCATTGATACTTCCAGCTGCACACCATAAATGCTTTTCTGGCAATTCAATAGTCAAGTCTGTGCCTGGTGCTTGGAAGTGAAGGGCCTTGAATTTTTTCTCGTTTAGGAAGTCACCTTTTTCTGATAACGTGTTAATATGTCCTTCCCAAGCGCCAATTGGATCTTCTAGGTCGATGCGTGTTGCTTTGAAAATTGCATTCCACAAGGCGTCAATGCCCTCTTCTGCTGGAAGGTCCGGGAATACTTTTTGTGCCCACGCTTCTGAAGGAACGGCAACAATACTCCAGCTAATTTTATCTGATTGAATTGCTTGACGGAAGTTGTCCATTGCTGTTCCGGCTGCTTTTGTTGCTGTTGCGATTCGCTCTGCAGGAATGCCTTTTAGTAGGTCTGGATTTTCTGAAACGATAGATAAAAGAGCATGGTTTTCCTCAACAGCATCTTCGTGAGCTTTCACATAATATGCTGGGAACTCCTTGAAAGCTTCATCTGGAGCAAGGTCGTAGCGAATACGAGTTGTTTCGTCATCAGCCCACAGTACAGTAACGTCCTTTGCGCCTACTTCATATGCTTTTTTTACTACTTTACGTGTAAAGGGTGCTGCTGAAAGGGGAGAACGAACAAGCACTTTCTGCCCTTCTTGCACATTCATCCCGATTTTTACAGTTAATTCTGCGTATTTTTCTAATAAGTGTTCCATCAAAAATTCCTCCTTCTTTCATTGGAGAAAGTGTTTCTCCATGACATGATTATAACAATCTTTTTCCATTCATAGCAAAATAATTTTCAATTTTTTTACAATTCCTTTGTATCATAGCTTCCGAGTACTCGAACTTGGTGTCCAAATGTTTCAAGAATGGTAATCGCCTTGCTCATTTTTTCTGTATGTAACCCTACTACAGCTTCAATATAAAAACGATATGTACCTAATTTTTTTTTGGTTGGACGGGACTCAATCCAAGTGATATTGATAGAAAGAGCGGTGAATACATTTAAGATAACTGAAAGTAGCCCCGGATAATCTTCATTAGGAGTAATCAGTAGCATTGTTTTTTTCGGATGTGCACAAGTATTTTGCTTCTTCGTGACCACAATGAATTTCGTATGATTTTCAGCATGGTCTTGAATGCTCTCTTTGGCTATTTGTAGCTGGAATGTTTCAGCAGCGAAACGTGAGGCAATGGCGGCAGCGTCTCTCTGTCCAGTTTGTTGCAATGTTTCTGCTGCTTGAGCAGTGCTGTTAAATTGTTTGGTGTTAGCATGGAGCGTCTTGATTTCTTCACGGCACTGAGCAAGTGCAGGAGAAATAGACCAAACTTCACGAATATCCTCTATAGTAACACCTTTCAAAGTTAATAAATGCAATGTTACTGGTAAAATAACTTCGCTTTCGATAAAGAGATGCTGATGAAAAAGTTCGTCAACTGTGGCAGTAATCGTCCCCTCAATAGAGTTCTCAATAGGAACAATCCCTTTTTCTACAATGTCATTTTCCACTGCTGATAGTACATCAAAAATACTATCGAACATATGCCAATCAATGTGTTGTTCTGTAAAAAAGCCAAAGGCAGCCTCCTCTGAAAAAGTTCCTCTTGGACCTAGATAGGCAATTTTCACGACAAACCTCCTTCTTCTGAAAATTCAGAATATAGATATTGTATCATATTTTTCTTTTTTGTCATAGATGATATGTCTATTTTGAAGTATAAGGATTGGGAATATTTCCAAAATCACTCTGAAGGTATATAAATATAGTGTATACTGACTTTATAAAATATGAAAAAGGAGACAAGTTACTTGATGAATAACGAATATAGACCACTTAATTTGTATACGAATTTTGAAGAAGCTGCCAATGCTTTTCCAGAAACGCCAATTTATTTTGATGAACAGTTACCAGCTTTTCCGGAATTAGCATTAGCAACTACATATATGAAAGCGAATGAGGCAGTTGTTCATAGAGCACAGCAATTAAGAGCGCTAGGAATCAAAAAAGGAGACGAAGTTGTTGTTTATAAATCAGCTAATTTTGATTCTTATCTGCTTGCGGTAGCTGTATCATATATTGGTGCCGTTCCTGCTATGCTTTCTTATCACCTACCAGCTAAAATGATGGACGTTTTAAGCTTACGTCTAGAGTTGCCATGGTTTATTTATGATGAGGAAACAGCGGAAAGATGTCAACAAATGGAGAATACCATTCCAGAAAAACTCATTCATGTGAAATCATTAATAGATGTGGAAGTATCCACTCACTATTCACAAGAAGAATTAGAATTACATGAAATTTCCTATTTCACTCATACTTCAGGAACTACTGGGATTCCAAAATTAATTGCTCACTCAGCTAATTCTATGGGGTGGAGAACAAAATATCAAAGAGAAATATTCAGTCGAATCGATAATCAAAAAGGATTGCTTGCATTTCATATCTCTCCTGTTCATTCTCGTTTCAATATTGGTGTTTCATCACTCATGTCAATGGGATTCCCATTTTTACCAATTGCCAATATGCAAAAGGAAAGCATTGTGAGAGTATTGAAAGAGTATCAACCTTATGCTTTTGAGACTCATCCAAATAACTTTGTTCAATTGGCAGTAGTGGCTAAGCAAAATCCAGAGGCATTCCGCAGTATTAAATATTTACATTCAACTTTTGACGCGATAAACAAAGCGACGATGGAAACATTTTTGAAATGTTCAAAGCATGAAAATCCAATCTTTTTACAAATTTATGGTCAAAGTGAATGTGGGCCAATGATTTTAAAGGCACATACAAGAGAGTCGATTCAAAACTTGAATGCTCGTGAAATGGGTGTTGGGTTGCCAGGGTTAACAGAGGCTCGTGTAGTCGATCAAGATGGCAACGTTGCACCAGCAAATGTAAGTGGGAACATTCATTTTCATTCAAAAGGCCGTGCTCTTACTTACTTTAAAGAGGATACTCGCTTCCAAGAAAATGTGTACGGTGAATGGTGGGATACTGGTGACTATGGTGTCATGGATGAAAGTGGTGTCCTATTCTTACTAGACCGTCAAGTTGATTTAATTGAAAATGTGGAAAGTAACTTAGCGATAGAAGATATTTTACTAGACCAACACGAATTCTTAGACGAAGTAGTTATTATTCGTGACAAAGGAGGAAAACCGCAGCCGATTCTATCAGTAGCGGAAGGTCATGAAATGAATTGGGAGGCTTGGTGGCAGAGTATCGAAGAAATGCCTTACTTAAATGAGCCGATTATTATGGACTATGACGATATCCCAAGGACAGCAACAATGAAGGTGCAGAGATTACAAATGGAAAGAGAATTAATCGCACAGCAATAATGTTATTTGAGTTGGCCTTAATAAATAGAAAGAGTCAACTTAGAAAAAATTGATGTTACAGCTTATACCGTAGTTGACTCTTTCGGCAGAATGACAGAAAAGGGGGGATTTCCCCCTTTTCTGTCATTCTGTATTTTCCTTCTTGTATTGCTGATTGGTGCTGTGCTTCCCTTTTTCTTGGGGACTGTTATTGGGGCCGGCGTTACCTTGCACGCTGGCAGCACTGATGCCTGCTTTTGACGGGTTTTTCTTCATTTTTGCCATTGACAAATCCTCCTGATAAAAGTCTTGCTGTAATAGAGTATCCATCTCACAAAAAAATATGATGTACTCGCGCTAGATAATTGCTTATTTTTGAGAATTGGAATATATTGGAAATAGAAATTCTCATTCTATCATCATGTGTCATTACTTCCCTGAAGTGAATGGGGATTGATTCAAAATGACGATTCCTTGATAAGGAGGATGGAAATGAATCGACGTATCAAAAAAGCGGCTGTTATCGGATCGGGAGTCATGGGTTCGGGAATTGCAGCCCATTTAGTGAATGTTGGGATACAGACAATTTTATTAGATATTGTCCCAAGAGAATTATCAAGCCAAGAGCAAGCGGATAAAGAAGCAAGAAATCGTTTTGCTCAAGCGGCAGTTGAAAAAATGCAGAAGCAAAAGCCCGCTCCGCTTACATCAAAGAAAAACTTATCACTATTATCCACTGGAAATTTAGAAGACAACCTCCTGGATTTGCAAGATGCAGACTGGATTATTGAAGTAGTTGTGGAAAATTTAGAAGTGAAAAAGCAACTTTTTGTCAAAGTTGATGCAGTACGAAAGCAAGAATCCATTATCAGCTCCAATACATCTGGCATTTCTGTTGAAAAAATGATAGAAGGACGCTCAACAGATTTTAAGAAACATTTTTTAGGAACCCATTTCTTTAACCCTCCTCGTTATCTGAAATTACTAGAAATCATTCCAACAAGTGAAACAAATGAAGAAGTAGTAACATTTATGAAGGACTTTGCTGAAAATGTCTTGGGAAAAGGTGTTGTCATTGCCAAAGATACACCGAACTTCATTGCCAATCGAATCGGTACATACGGTCTACTCATAACCGTCCAAGCAATGCTCCAAGGTGGCTACAGTGTAGGAGAAGTGGATTCTGTTACAGGACCATTAATCGGCAGAGCGAAAAGTGCTACTTTCCGGACGTTAGATGTAGTTGGTTTAGACACATTTGTCCATGTTGCCAATAACGTCTACAATCATGTGCAGAAGGAGAAAGAAAAGGCGAGTTTTGCCGTTCCGAATTTTATGAAGGAAATGCTGGAGAAAGGGCGGCTTGGCAGTAAGTCAGGGCAAGGATTTTTCTTGAAGCAAGGAAAAGATATTTTAGAGTTGAATCCAATAACACTGGAATATGAACCACGAAAAAAATTAACAGCACCTTCTATAGAGTTGGCGAAAACTACAAAAGGGTTATCTAATAGAATGAAAACGCTTTTGTATGCGGGAGATCGAGCTGGAGTATTGCTGTGGAATATTATCAGCCCTGTTCTTTTATACGCGGCACAACTTCACAAGGAAATTGCCGATGATATTGTTTCTGTTGATAGAGGGATGAAATGGGGATTCGGTTGGGAGTTAGGGCCTTTTGAAATTTGGGATGCCATTGGCTTAGAGAAATCCATCGCCAGACTAGAGGCAGAAGGAAAAGAAATTCCAGATTGGGTGAAAGAATTACTGGCGCAAGGTAACACTTCTTTTTATAAAAGTGACAATGGTGTTATTCAATATTATGACAATGGAGCCTATAAAATACTGGAAGAAAACAAGCGAAATATTCAGGTGAAGCGAATAAAAGAGCAATATGGTGTCATCAAGAAAAATGCTGGTGCCAGTCTCATTGATATTGGGGACGATGTAGCTTTACTAGAGTTTCATTCAAAAAGCAACAGTATTGGTTTAGATATTTTACAAATGATTAATGAGTCAATCATGGAAGTAAGTCGAAATTACAAAGGGTTGGTCATTGGCAACCAAGGAAAGAATTTCTGTGTCGGGGCTAATTTAGCGATGATGTTAATGGAGGCAATGGATGAAAATTATTTTGAACTGGAGTTCATTGTGAAACAGTTCCAAGATACGATGATGAAAATTAAATACAGTGATAAGCCAGTTGTAGCGGCACCTTTTGCGATGACTTTAGGAGGAGGAACGGAGATTTGTCTGCCTTCTGCTAGTATTCAAGCTGCCTCTGAAACATATATGGGACTTGTGGAGGTAGGTGTTGGTTTAATTCCTGGTGGGGGTGGCAATAAAGAGTTGTATTTGAAACACTTAGAACAGGTTCCAGTTGGTGTGGAAATTGATTACGTTCAGGTGGCCAGTAATGTATTTGAAACAATTGCTATGGCGAAAGTGTCAACTTCTGCACAGGAGGCGAAGGAACAGAATTTCTTGTGTCAAGGGGATGGTATCAGCGTAAATGGAGACCATCTGCTGTATGATGCCAAACAAAAAGTAATTGTTCTTTATGAAAATGGATATCGAGCACCATTAAGAAAAGGAATACCAGTTGCTGGAGAGACTGGATACGGTGCTCTGCAGCTAGGAGCACAATCAATGTTTCTATCGGGATATCTTTCCGATCATGACATGAAAATCGCCAAAAAACTGGCGTACGTTCTTTCGGGGGGAACTGTACCATACGGAACAGAAGTTGATGAACAGTATTTGCTAGATATTGAGAGAGAAGCATTTTTAAGTTTAGTTAGTGAACCAAAATCGCAAATGCGGATGCAACATATGTTGGCGAAAGGGAAACCTTTACGCAACTAGTTTTTATAAATTGGTCAAAGACCGATCAATTTATAAAAACTAGCAAAAAAGGACAATCTTGATAAATTCAGTAAATATGAAGTTTTTATGGGATTGTCCTTTGTTGCGAAAAACACTTCAATGAAAATAGAGGGGAGAGATTTCATGAAGGAAGCGGTGATTGTTTCGGGAGCACGGACACCGGTTGGGAAGGCGAAAAAGGGATCGTTGAGAACGGTGCGTCCTGATGATTTAGGTGCATTGGTTGTGGAGGAAACTTTAAAGCGTGCGAATGGTTACGCTGGAGATATTGATGACGTGATTATCGGTTGTGCGATGCCGGAAGCGGAACAAGGCTTGAATGTTGCCCGAAATATTGGAGCGTTAGCTGGTCTGTCAGAAACAATACCGGCAGTGACTGTGGACCGTTATTGTGCATCAGGCTTGCAAAGTATCGCCTATGGTGCGGAAAAAATCATGGTTGGTGCGGCGGAGACAGCCCTTGCTGGTGGGGTAGAATCTATGAGTCTTGTACCTATGATGGGACATACAGTACGGCCCAATGCCAAACTAGTGGAACGAGCACCACAGTACTATATGAGTATGGGGCATACAGCGGAGCAGGTAGCAAAGGAATTTCAAGTATCAAGGGAAGATCAGGATGCCTTTGCTCTACGCAGTCATCAACGTGCGGCCGAGGCAATCAGAGCAGGTAAATTTGTGGATGAGATTGTGCCGGTAACAGTAGAGAGGGATTATGTATACAATCATAAATTGGAAAAAGAGACATATATATTTTCAATGGATGAAGGGGTAAGGGAAGACACTTCCTTAACAGCGTTAAGCAAATTACGACCAGCTTTTCATGTGAGGGGTTCTGTCACAGCAGGTAATTCGTCTCAAACAAGTGATGGAGCAGCAGCCGTACTATTAATGGAGAAAGAAAAAGCGAAAAGAGAAGGACTAGTGCCTCTTGTAAAATTTCGTTCCTTCGCAGTCGCCGGTGTTCGCCCTGAAGTAATGGGAATCGGTCCAGTCGCAGCAATTCCGAAGGCATTAAAACTTGCGGGACTTGAGCTTGCTGATATTGGTTTAATTGAGTTAAACGAGGCGTTTGCTTCACAAGCAATTGGTGTCATTCGAACATTAGAATTAGATGAGGAAAAGGTCAATGTAAATGGTGGTGCCATTGCTTTAGGTCATCCCCTTGGCTGTACAGGAACAAAACTGACCCTTTCGCTGATTTATGAAATGAAGCGGCGTGGGGAACAGTTTGGGATGGTTACCATGTGCATGGGCGGGGGAATGGGAGCAGCAGGAATATTTGAGTTACTATGAATTTTTTAGAATGGGGGAAATCACGATGGGGGAAACTTTGAATCAAATAATCAAAGGTGGAAGTTTTTTAGTGGATGATATTTCTTGTGAAGCTATTTTTACACCAGAAGATTTTACAGATGAGCATAAAATGATTGGGAAAACAGCAGAGGACTTCGTTGTGAATGAGGTAGTTCCTCAAGTGGAATATTTAGAGAACCATGAATTTCATCGTTCAGTAGAATTGTTAAAATCAGCAGGAGAATTAGGGTTATTAGGAGTGGATATACCGGAAGAATACGGTGGTTTAGGCTTGGATAAAGTAAGTTCTGCAATCATTGGAGAAAAATTCTCCCGGGTTGGTGGATTTTCCATTTCGCACGGGGCTCATGTGGGGATTGGCTCGTTACCAATTGTACTATTCGGAAATGAAGACCAGAAGCAAAAATATTTACCAGCGTTGGCAACTGGCGAAAAATTGGCCGCCTATGCGTTAACTGAGCCAAGTTCAGGTTCAGATGCATTAGGAGCAAAAACTACGGCACGATTGAATGAGGCAGGGACCCACTATGTACTAAACGGTGAGAAACAATGGATTACCAATTCAGCTTTTGCGGATGTCTTTATTGTCTATGCAAAAGTGGATGGAGAGCATTTCACTGCATTTATTGTTGAAAAAGAATATGCAGGTGTCTCAACAAGCCCAGAAGAGAAGAAAATGGGGATTAAGAGTTCGTCTACACGTACGTTGATTTTAGAAGATGTTCCAGTACCTACTGAAAATGTTCTAGGTGAAATCGGTAAAGGTCATAAGATAGCATTCAACATTTTAAATATTGGTCGTTATAAACTGGCAGTAGGGGCAATTGGAGCGTCTAAGCGCACTATTGAGTTATCGGCTGCTTATGCCAAGCAACGGAAGCAATTTAAACAGTCCCTTTCTTCTTTCTCATTGATTCAAGAAAAAATTGCTAATATGGCAACGAAAGCTTATGCGACAGAAAGTTCAGTTTATCGAACTGTAGGCTTGTTTGAGGAGCGAATGAATGCTTTTAATGAGGAAGAGATAAAAGATGGACGGAAGGTTGCTGATGCCATTGCTGAATATGCCATTGAATGTTCCCTTAATAAAGTATTTGCTTCTGAATCATTAGATTATGTTGTCGATGAAGGGGTGCAAATTCATGGTGGATATGGATTCATGGCAGAGTATGAGATTGAGAGATTGTATCGAGATTCCCGTATCAACCGTATTTTTGAAGGGACAAATGAAATCAACCGCCTCTTAGTACCTGGAACATTTGTGAAAAAAGCTTTGAAGGGCGACTTACCTCTCTTGCAAAAAGCACAGCTCGTACAAGAAGAAATTATGATGATAGTGCCAGAAGAGATAGGAACAGGTGTTTTAGACCAAGAAAGGTACCTGGTAAAAAATGCGAAAAAAATAGCACTATTAACAGCGGGTATCGTCGTACAAAAATACGGAAAAGCACTAGAACAAGAGCAGGAACTCCTTGTGAATATTGCTGATATTGTCAGCAATGTGTACGCAATGGAATCTTGCTTACTAAGAGCAGAGAAAGCAGTTGCCAAAACTGGTATAGAGAAAAACAAACAAAAAATCTTATACACCCAAGTATTTTGCCAAGAGGCATTTCAGCAAATTGAAGCTGATGCCAAAGAAACCCTTGTAGCCGTGGAAAATGGAGATGGATTGCGGTTGATGTTATCAGCATTACGGAAATTTACCCGTCATACGCCGACAAATATAATTGTTAAGAAAAGAGAAATTGCAGCGTCTGTTTTTGAAGGAGAGAAATATATCGTGTAAAGAAGAGCAGGCTATGGAGAAAATTCACATAGCCTGCTTCTTTCTCGTAAACGAGAGATACTCCATTTCAGATATCTCCATGCTATACTAAGATATAGACGTAATTTAAAATCATGAGGTGGAGAAAATGGAATTTACAGAATATGATGGAATTGGCTTGGCAAAGTTAGTAAAAAATAAAGAAGTAAGCCCTGAAGAGTTAGTGAAATCCGCTTTTGAACAGTTGGAGAAAGTAAATCCTATTTTAAACAGTGTCGTGCGTACAAGAAAAGAGAAAGTTTTACAAGAAGCAAAAATGTTAGATTACAGTAAACCTTTTGCCGGTGTGCCAATTTTGTTGAAAGATTTGTCCCAGGCAGTAAAAGGGGAACCGTTAACTTGTGGTGCTAAATTGTTAAAGAATTATGTTGCAACAGAAGATAGTCACTATACAAGGAAACTTCGCGAGGCTGGCTTTTTAATTATCGGACAGACCAACACACCAGAATATGGCTTTAAAAATATTACGGACCCTGAGTTATTTGGTGAAACAAAAAATCCTTGGAATACTAATTATTCTGCAGGAGGTTCTAGTGGGGGAGCAGCAGCAAGTGTTGCTTCGGGAATTGTCCCAATTGCTGGAGCTAGTGATGGAGGAGGATCGATTCGAATTCCGGCCTCGTTTACTAGTTTGTTCGGGTTGAAACCCACGAGAGGAAGAACACCGGTAGGTCCTGGTGTCGGAAGAAAATGGCAAGGAGCCGCTATTGATTTTGTATTATCACGTTCTGTAAGGGACTGTGCTGCTTTACTAGATATACTGCAAGTTGTTCAGCCAGAAGCGGCGTTTCAAGTACCTTTATTTACAGAAGGGTATTTAGAAGCGATGGAAAAACCGTCTCGCCGAACTTTTAAAATAGCTTTTACTACAGAATCACCAGTTGGAACTCCTGTTAGTGAAGAAGCGAAGGAAGCAGTTTATCGTGTCGTGAAATGGTTAGAAGAGCAAGGTCACGAAGTAGAGGAGAAAAGCAATAAAGTAAACGGTATTTCCTTAATGGAAAGCTACTATGCGATGAATGGTGGAGAAACAGCGGCAATGTTTGCCAATATGGAAAAGCATATGGGCAGACCGATTCGGAGAGATGATGTAGAGTTGATGACTTGGTCCATCTATGTAACAGGCAAGTCCATTAGCGCTGCTGAATATGCCAATAGTTTAGCAGAATGGGACGTTGCTGCGGGAAAAATGGCAGTACTTCATGAAGAATACGATTTCTATTTAACACCGACTACTGCATTTTCAGCTCCTCGAAACGGTGAGCTAGCACAAAGAGGACATATTGCGGAACAATTGATGAATATAGAAGAGTTGACAGCAATAGAGCAACAGAAGCTCATCTACGAAATGTTTGAGAAAAGTTTGACGTATACGCCATTTACACAGCTAGCCAATTTAACAGGACAACCTTCCATGAGTGTGCCTACTCATATGACAAAAGAAGGAATGCCTTTAGGTGTGCAATTTACGGCATCAAAAGGGAGAGAGGATATGTTGTTGCTACTTGCTAGACATTTGGAGAAATCTGACTTATGGGTGGGAATGAAAAGAAACCCCTTTTTGAGTCAGTCAACAATATAGAATATTTCGTAGTAATCAGGGCAGTTCGAAAAAATGATGTATTCCCCCATGATATAGAAAGAGTCAACTACGATGAAAAGCTTGACTTCATAGCTCATCACCATAGTTGACTCTTTCGGCAGGCTGTGTGGAAAGGGATGAATTCCCCCTTTTCACACAGCCTGCGTAAACTTAACGAAGGTCTCTTCTTCGATACCCAACGAAACTAACAACAACCAAAGCCGCAGCAATCATAGTGAGAACAATCATTGCCCCCCACGTCATGTCATCAGTAGGTAAATGAGGAACATGACCAAATGGAGATAGCTGACTCATCCACTCTGGAAAATCTAGAATTTGCCCGAAGTATACAGCCAAAAATGAATACAGCAAATAAATCCACGCTAAAGATGTCAGTGATGGGAAATAAGCGACTAAAAATAAAGCAATTCCAATCATCACCCAAAGAGTAGGCAAATAAACCATACTTGCTGATGCAAAAGTAGCAAATGAAATAGGATCATCAAGTACGCTAGAAGATGCCAACCAAAATCCGAAAGCATTTAAAAATAATATGAGGGCGCTACTGATAAAAGCATTGACAGCATAACTAGTGATGACTTTATATCGAGAAACAGAACGAGCAAAGATTTGATCAAGATAGTCGTGCTTTTCCTCAGTTCTTATTTTCAAAGCACACATAATGACTGGAATAGCACTTATCAATGCCGTGACTGTCATTAAAAATGGAATAAATTGTTCTGCTAATGAACCTTCGCCGTTCGTATCAAACGCTTGCTGGAAGAATTCATTACTAGCCAAAAAGCCTTCAATATCACCAAAGATGGAACCGTAAGCTGCTGCAATGACAAAAATACCGATTGACCATGCAATCACACTGTTACGAAGTAATCGCCATGACAAGCCAAAGTAATTTTGTAGAAATACAGATGCCCCTTTTCTTCCGGGTCTTTGAGGAATCATTCCAGAATCCATGTCACGAATAGATAGCAAATAAAAGGCTATGAAACCAATAACGATGGCTTCTGCTACTAGGATAAAAATTGGCCACCAATAATTGTTTACATACACTTGGGTACGTAAACTTAAGCCTAGAGGTGAAATACGTGCAAGAGTTTCGCTACTAATATCACCGACTGCTCGAACCATATAATCAATAATTAAAAAGGTAAAAGAGTATCCTAATGCACCTCTTGATGTACTAGCTAACTGAGCAAAAAGTGCTGTAATTGCCGCATATACAATACCAACCACACCTAAAACAGCCCCGAACAGTAAGGAACCTTCCAAATCTATTGTTTCAATGCCCATAGCAGCTAAACCGAGTCCTGTGAATATTGCAATTATCACATTGAAAACAACTGCTAATATTAATGTTGCACTTAGTTTAGATAATCTTCCCACTGGTAAAGAACGAATAAGTTCTAAGCGACCTAATTCCTCATCAGCTCGAGAATGACGAACGACGAAAAAAATGTTCATCATTGCAACAACTACTGCCATCCACAGCAACATCATATTTCCAAACATTGCTCCAATCGTATAATTATCAATTCCGTAAGCTGGACCCATCATTGCAATCATTGCAGGGTTATTCACTGTTGTTGCCATCGCTTGGCGTTCTGCTTCACTACCATATATTTCATAAAGAGCTGGAGCTAATATGACTGTGAACCCTATAATGCTAATCAACCAGATTGGTGTGACGATTCTCTCTCGCCGTAATGTAAATCGAATGAGCTTCAAACAGTTGTTAAACATTCTTTCATCCCCCCTTAAACGCCTTTATAGTAGTCCATGAATAAGTCTTCTAAAGTTGCAGCGGTACTTTCTAGTCGTAGAATTTCATGCTGGCTTAAAAAGTTCATCACACTTGCAGTTTCTTTCGGCTCTAATTGGAAGCTGACTCTTGAATCTTGTGCTACTACATTGAACACACCTGGTACTTTGTCAAGATTTTCAAGAGGGCGAGCTGTTTGTACAAGGATATTCGTCCGTGTTAAGTGACGCATTTCTGTAAGGGTACCAGTTTCGATAATTTTCCCTTGGCGAATGATACTAATTTTTTCACAAAGCTTCTCCACTTCGGATAAAATGTGGCTTGATAAAAAGACACTTTTTCCTTCATTTTTTACTTCAGCAACATATTGATGGAATACTTTTTCCATTAATGGATCTAGACCAGACGTTGGTTCATCAAGGATAAATAAATCCGCATTGGAAGCAAAAGCCGCTACTAATGCTACTTTTTGACGATTCCCTTTAGAATACGTCCGGCATTTTTTTGATGGATCCAAGTCAAATCGTTCTAATAGTTCTGCTTTTTTCTGTTTGTTGCGAGCTGTTCCCTGTAAATTCATAAACAAATCAATGACTTCGCCACCAGTAAGATTCGGCCATAAATTTACATCACCAGGTACATAGGCAACTTTTTTGTGTATTTCAACAGCATCTTTCCAAGCATCTTTCCCAAAAACCTTGACACTCCCACTGTTAGCTTGCAAGATTCCTAAAATGACCCGAATACTAGTAGATTTTCCTGCACCGTTCGGACCGATAAATCCATAAATTTCTCCAGGTTTTACTTCTAAATTTACTCCATCTAATGCTGTGAATTTTCCGAATTTTTTTGT
>DAIDKD010000040.1 GCA_027451065.1 Bacillaceae bacterium
GCAAAATCGGCAAGACATAAGCTAAGGTTTTCCGTGTTCCCGTCGGTGATTCTGCAATCACATCCTTCCCTTCTAATAAGTAAGGAATCGTTTGCTTCTGTATATCCGTCCAATCTGTAAAACCCTCTTTTTTCCAAGCCTCTTGCAGAAACGGCTTCATTTCTTTTATGTTCATAATCAAATAGTACTCCTTCAAAAATTGACTTTATCTTATAAATATAAACAAAAACGGACAATCATTCAACTGTTCATTTTAAGTGAACCTGTCATGATTGTCCGCTTTTTCTAGGTTATCAGGAGGGGGGTGATTTTTGACCACCTATGATACCCTAGAAAAGTCCGCTAATATCCCCATTTTCATTTATATCCATTTTCAATGCTGCTGGCTGTTTCGGCAATCCTGGCATTGTCATGACATTTCCTGTTAAAGCGACAATAAATCCTGCTCCAATTTTCGGTCGCAGTTCGCGTACAGTAATAGTAAAATCAGTCGGTCTTCCCAATTTTGTTTGGTCATCTGATAGAGAATACTGTGTTTTCGCTACGCACACAGGTAAATTCCCCCATCCTTCCCCTTCGATTTGAAGCAACTGCTTTCTCGCTTGTGGTGTAAATTCGACACCTTTCGCACCATATACTTTTTGAGCAATTGTTGTCAGTTTCTCTTCAATAGTCGCTTCTAATTCGTATAAAGGAGCAAAATTGTTTTCCTTCGTATCAATGGTACGAATTAGCTTTTCTGCCAAGTCCATACCACCTTCTCCACCTTTTTCCCATACTTCTGTAAGAGAAACTTCATAGCCCTGACTGTCACACCAAGCTAGTAATGTTTCTACTTCTTTTTCAGAGTCTGTCACGAAACGATTGACTGCGATGACGAATGGTAATCCAAAAGCTTCAATTGTTTCAACATGCTTTTGTAAATTACTCAGTCCCTTTTGCAATGCCTCTATATTTTCTTCCACTAACATTTTCTTATCTACGCCGCCATGCATTTTCAAGGCACGGATTGTTGCTACTACAACGACTGCGGCTGGAGTAATATCAGCAACACGAGCTTTGATATCAAGAAACTTTTCTCCACCTAAATCAGCACCAAAGCCCCCTTCTGTTATCACATAGTCACCTAATTTGGCAGCTAGCTTTGTTGCAAGAATACTGTTGCATCCATGGGCAATGTTAGCAAATGGGCCACCATGAATAATTGCTGGCGTATGCTCTAATGTTTGTACTAAGTTAGGCTTGATGGCATCTTTCAACAACATTGCCAAAGCTCCTTGTACTTTTAAATCTGCTACAGTTACTGGCTTATTATTCGTATCATAAGCTACTACAATTTTCCCTAAGCGCTCTTTTAAATCCTTGGTGCTTGTAGCTAAGCAAAGAATCGCCATGATTTCCGAAGCTACCGTAATATCAAAGCCATCTTCGCGAGGGACTCCTTGGATTGGACCACCGAGTCCGATAACAACTTGACGAAGGGCCCGATCATTTAAATCAACGACACGCTTCCAAGTAATTTTTCTTGTATCAATATGTAATTCATTTCCTTGATGAATATGATTATCAATAAAGGCAGATAAAGCATTATTTACAGTCGTAATTGCATGAATATCTCCTGTAAAATGCAAATTAATATCTTCCATTGGAATGACCTGTGAATATCCACCACCTGCTGCTCCACCCTTTATTCCCATTGTTGGTCCTAAGGATGGTTCACGCAATGCAATCACAGCTTTTTTGCCAATTTTATGAAATGCTTGTCCTAAGCCAACTGTTACAGTTGATTTTCCTTCTCCAGCAGGTGTCGGGTTAATAGACGTAACAAAAATAAGCTTCCCGTCTTGCTTGTCTTTCAAGCGGTCAAAAATATCAAGAGAAATTTTCCCTTTGTAATGTCCATAAAGCTCTAATTCCTCATCTTGAATATCTAGACTGCCTGCTATCTCTTTAATTGGTTTCTTTTTTGCTTCTTGAGCAATCTCAATATCAGATTTTACATTTTTTTTCGTTTCCATCATGCAACCCCCATATTCATATATTCTTTCACAGCTGAATGAGCTGCTTTCACTTTTGAAAATCATCATACAATACTATTTTACCACAAAAAACTTAACATTTGCCATACATTTCTTCTGGAAAGTTCGTTTTTTTCAAAAAAACACATGGGAAATACTTCCTAGACTGACAATAATTATGTTTGATAAGTATTTCTGACCTGCGCACAATATAAGCAGGAGACGAAAAGTTTTCTGATTTTTAACTTTCCCTCAAAAGAGGAGGCAGTAGATTATCATGAGTATACAGGAAAAGGATAAAGTTCTTCGCAGAAATAAAGAAGAAGAATACAGCAATGAGTTAATTCCTACTCTAAAAGGTTATTCCTTTGATAAAAAGCTGCACACGGACTTTTCTGCAACTGTAAAAACTATCAGCTATGTAGGATTGTTTTTTTCCTTGTTCTCCATTGTCTTCTTCCCTGTTATTTTAGGTATGATAGGTGTCATTATTGGCATATTCACCGTGATAAATAACCAACGAACTCTTGGCTATACAACAATAGGATTTGGTACGTTCTCTATCCTCTTTGCATTTTTTGCTTATTATTTAGGTCGTTGAAGTTAAACAAAATAAGAAACAGGCTGTGTGAGATGGTTTCTTGCCCATTTCACACAGCCTGACAGAAATATCTGATTTTTTTCTTATCCACGAATACTCCAAGCATTCTCTTTTTTTCCATAAACTAAGAAAGCTAAAAGAGCGGCATCCTCTTCGTCTGATGCATCTAATGAAATTTGGATTTTATATAAAGGAATTTCTATATACTTTCTCGTATCTTTTTTTTGCTCTAAGTGAATAATAAAACCATCTTCCATATTAGGTAGTAATTTTTCCATTTCTGCCATTGGTATCATCGGCATTTGTTTCTGTTTCATAAAAGGAAGAAACTTATTTTTACTTTCTTTCATTAATTGAAGGGGGATAACTTTACAAAGCATATAAACAAAGTCTTGTAGGCTTCGATAATATACTTTTGTGTATTGATCATCTTCAGTAGCAAAATAAACATAAGCATTTCTCAATCTTGAGAAGGTTTTTTTCCCTCCTAAAGGTTGCTTCATATGTCCAAAGTAAAGCAAGGAGGAAATATCTTCCGAATCCAACTCCTCCAAATCGCTTATATCCTCAAAATCTACCCAACAGAAATCACCATATTGGGATATTTTATCTCTCATTAGCCGTCTAATTGTCGTATCTCCTTCTACATAATCAAAATGAGATGAGAAATGGAAATCGGCTTCTTGAAAACGGTGTTTTAATAAAATCATGTTGTGAACCTGAGTGCGAACAGAGGAAAGAAAATCCTGAAAGGAAATCCCAGAAGTAACATAGCATTTATTACGCATATCTCCATTTATATAAATGATTCGACCTTGTCTATTCAACTCACTCATTCTCTCACTACCTTTGCATGATTTTCATATTTATCTTACCATATTTTTACTACCTAATAAACAGTTTACAAAAGAAATTTCGTAAACCATGCAACATAGTAGGCGGAAGGGATAAAAATTACTTGCGCTAACACAGTTCCTAACAAGCGGGAGGTAATCATTGTCAGTGTGACTGTTTTCAATTTTATATAACTCCCCTGTTTATTTGACACTTCATCAGCCAAAATAGCTATTTTCGGATCGACAAATAAAAAAATGAGGATTGTTGCTACTCCATTGATTAACCCTGATGCCATAATTGCTGTGGAGGCATTTTCTGGAATTAACAGCGCCGCAAACAAAGAAGAAAGAACGCCGACTGTATAAATAGCTGTAATACATATATTCGAAAGAAAGAGGGACAAAGTAAAGTATTGAATTTTTATTTCTTTCAAATAAGAAAGGCGCGGAAACTTTCTATGCTTCCATGCTCTTTTTATGTATGTAATACTGAATAATTTCATCAGTAAACGAGGAATCGAACCTTTTTCTAGGGAGAGATGAAAGAGAGCTCGAGAAAATAAAGCAACAAAAGTAGGGAATAACAACATTCCGCTTATTGTTCCGATTGTAGCGCTTGCGATAATAAATCGATATTGTTGCTCTACCAATAATAAACTTTCCAAAGTTCCATTTTTCCCAGCTAAATCAACTAAACTTCCCGTTAAAGGTTGCTGAATCATGTTTGACATACGGGAAAAAATCACCAAAATATTAAATAGTGAAAAAGCAGAGGCTAAATACCCTACCCTTGCTCCCGATAACCTTGTCGCGTATGCTACCGTATCAATAGCATGAATAACCATCATAAAAAAAGCAATAAATAAGAGCCGATTTGTGATAAATTCCAACCTCGCAACCTCCCTAGACAACAGCTATATAGTTAAATATATGGCTTGTTTCAGGAAATATACTATGAGAGAGAGGGTAGAATGGGAAAAGCGTTCATTCTACCCTCTCTCTCATAGTATGGACCAAAACATACAAGTAAGCATGAGTATTCTTCTGCTTACATTTTATTTTGTATTGTGGGTTTTGTGGCTTCAAAAGTGATAGCTTGTGCATGTTGATTGAAATACCTAATGCTTTCAAAAATCATTCCTTTTTCAGTGCCCTCCAAAAAAAGCAGGCTGTGTGAATTGGTACTTTTACCCAATTCACACAGCCCATTTGTAGCTATAATCTCCACCAAATGAATGGTTCACAATTCCTTTTACATTAGTTTTTTGCACATATGAAATACCGCTTTGATAAATTGGTGCTACGGCAACTTCGTCCATTAAGATTTTTTCAGCTTCCAACAATGCATCCCAACGTGCTGATAAGTCAGATGTCAATTCCCCTTTTGCACTTGCAACTAGCTGTTCGTATGTTTCATTAAAGAAGCTTACGCGATTGTACGGACCATCTTTTACGTACATATCAACAAATGTCATTGGGTCTGGATAATCTGCACCCCAGCGGCCAATACTTAATTGGAAGTCATGGTTGCTTTCCAATTCTAGTTTTTGTTTATAAGGTTGTTGTTTGATTGTTACAGTCAAACCATCTAAATTTGTTTCTAATTCCTGTTGGATAAACTCAGCAATTTTTTTCCCACTGTCATCATCATATGACAACATTTCTAATTCAATAGAATCAACACCAAGCTCTTCTTTTGCTTTGTCCCAATATTTTTTTGCTTCTTCTACGTTATAAGTAAGTAAATCACCATTTTCTTCACGGAAATCTACCCCATCTGGACTGGATGCTAAACCTTCTGGTACATAACCGTTTGCTACAACGGAGCCGTCATTTAAAATTGTATCAACAATTCCTTGTTTGTCATAAGCCATAGCAATTGCCTTACGTAAATTCACATTTTCCAACCCTGCCACTTCTTCATTTAAGTAAAGAAAGTATTCTCGTGATTCTAACTTTGTTCCAAACTCCTCTGTATCTTTATATTTATCTACAAACTCCGCTGATAAAGCAACACGGTCTAGCTTGTCAGTTTCATATAAGTTTACAGCAGTTGCGGTATCTTTTACCACCGATACATTAATTTCATCAAGCTTCACAGCACCTTTGTCCCAATACTGATCATTCTTTTCGTATTTCCATCCGTCTTCATGTTTCCATTCAGATAATACAAACGGTCCATTATAAACTGCTGTATCAGCTTCTAAGGCAAATTGTTCACCTTGTTCAGTAACAAACTCTTCATTGAGAGGCATATAGGAACCAAATGTAGTTAATTGCACGAAATACGGAATAGCTGTTTCCAGTTCTACTGTCAACGTGTAATCATCAGTAGCTTCTACTCCCAACTCGTCCACTGATACTTCACCCGCATTGACCTTCTCTGCATTTTTTATGTCGTACATAATATATGCATATTCTGACGCAGATGCCGGATCTAACAATCGTTTCCATGCATAAACAAAATCATTGGCTGTTACAGGGTCACCATTTGACCATTTTGCATCTTCACGTAGATGGAATGTATATGTTTTTCCATCGTCGCTGACATCATAACTTTCAGCAACACCAGGTACAAGCTTATCATCTTCACCGAGACGGTACAGCCCTTCCATGACATTATTCAGTACAACAAACGATACCGCGTCTGTTGCTACATTAGGGTCAAGAGATGGAATTTCTGACAGTTCTGAAAGATTTAATACGTGTTTGCTATCTTCACTGCCAGAACTACTCGTGCTCTTTGTATTTCCGCAAGCCCCTAAAAAAGTCCCTAGTAATACTACTAGTGATAGTATTGCTACCCTTTGTTTCTTCATCTAATTTTTCCCCTCTTCCCCATATAAAGTCACACAAGAAACACTGAATATTACGTATTTTTACAATATACAGAATTTTATATAAATACTATTTTACATGTCTCAAAATGAATTGCAACTATTTGATTCTGAACTTTCTGTTATTCTAGGGTGTAAAAAAAGAATATGCTGACCCAAAAGTTAATTTATACTCCATGATATAGAAAGAGCCCACTTAGAAAAGTTTGACTTCATAGTCTTTTTCGCAGTTGGCTCTTTCGGCAGGTTATCTGAAAAGGGATGGTTTTCCCTTTTTCAGATAACCTGCTTCTTTATTCTTTATTATCTTTCATTGCACCTTTTACACTCTCTACTAATCCAAGTAAGCTAGCAGCTTCTGTTGGAATAACAAGTTTTGAAGATTGTCCTTGTGCTACCTTTTCTAATGCTTCCATCGAACGTAATTGAACCATTTCTTTCGTAGGAGAAGCTGTTTTCCAAGCTTCTAATACTACTTGTTCTGCTTGTGCTTTCGCTTCCGCTAATTGTTTAATTGCTTCCGCTTCCCCTTCTGCCCGAAGAATTTGCGACTCTTTATCACCACGGGCACGTTCTACTTGACTTAATCTCTCACCTTCCGCCTCAAGAACCTTTGATTGTTTTTCCCCTTCTGCCCGAAGAACTTTTGATTCTTTTTCACCTTGGGCATTCAACACTGCTTCACGACGTAAACGTTCAGCTTGCATTTGACGTTCCATTGCATTCTGAATATCAGCTGGCGGTATAATGTTACGAATCTCTACACGATTAACTTTCATCCCCCATTTGTCAGTTGCTTGATCTAATACTGTGCGTAATTTCGTATTAACTGTATCACGACTTGTTAATGTTTCATCTAGGTCAAGTTCACCAACTAAGTTACGTAATGTTGTTGCAGATAAATTAG
The DNA here is from genome assembly GCA_027451065.1 of Bacillaceae bacterium. Lineage (GTDB taxonomy): Bacteria > Bacillota > Bacilli > Bacillales > Bacillaceae_G > DAIDKD01. Next base: position 7,200 of record DAIDKD010000040.1, read on the forward strand.
AAATTGCTGACAACGGATTAGAAATTTCATATTCGTTACGAACTGGATCTGTCACTTGGTAAAATACAACTGTATCAATTTGAATAGATACATTGTCCCTTGTAATCATCGCTTGTGGCGGAAAATCAACAACTTTTTCACGCAAAGATTTTTTCGCTGATACTCGCTCTACGAATGGAATGACAATGTGGATTCCACTCTCTAATTGACGGTGATATTTCCCCAAACGCTCAATCAAATATACTTCAGATTGTCTAACAATACGAATACTAAATGCTAATAAAAAAACAACAAATAAAATAATTACTCCAATGGAAATAATTCCTGCAAGTTCCATGGTCACACACTCTCCTTTTCTTCATTCTTCACAAACAATGTAGCTCCTGCTATTTGTGTTACAATAACCGTCTCACCAATGACAAGAGGTATTTCAGATTTTATCGTCCATTCGTCCCCAAACACTTGACAAGTTCCTTCCGTAGGTTCCGTTTGTGAAATAGAATGTACCTTCACTTCTTTCCCAACAAGGCCATACACTCCTGTTTGTAAATCTTCTTCTCCTTGAATCTTTTTCCCGAATGCTTGGGTACCAATCCATAGAACGAAAGAAATAAACAGAAAACTCAGAAATGTAATCAAGCTAGAGCCCGTGAGAAACAAGATGAGTGCAGATATTATTGATGCAATACCTAATAATAGCATATAAAATGTCCCTGCTACCATGTCAATAATAACCAATACAACGCCAATTGCAACCAACATCCCCACAGCCATAGGTCAACCTCCTCTCTAGAAATCCTTATATGTTTATTTTACCATGTTTTTTTCAATAAAGTGAAACTTTTCACGGCAGGAGTTTACAAGCTGTTATTCCTTACCTATCTTCTTTTCTATTTTTTAGAATCTCCATGCTTGTTTTTACTGTCTGTTCACACAACATAAAAGCCTCACTCTTCCCATTATATTCATTTTTATTCTATGCTTTCACTATTTATATGGGCACAAAAAAATAGGCATAACGGCAAGATTCACCGATACACCTATTTTTCCAAAGAGGTTGATTAATGACTTTCAATATAAGCCCATTTGTAACTGTAATCTCCACCAAAGCTATGTGACGCGATACCTTTTACATATGGTTGTTGTACGTAGGCTACTCCCCGTTGGTATACTGGAGCAATGGCTGCCTCTTCCATTAAGATTTGCTCTGATTGTAATAAAGCATCCCAACGAGCATTTAAATCTGATAATAAACTCCCTTTTGCATCTGCAATCAGTTGATCGTATTCTGCATTAGAGTAGCTCATTTGGTTATGTGAACCATCTGTAACGAACATGTCAGAAAATGTCATTGGGTCTGGATAGTCTGGACCCCATCCAGCAAAGCTAATTTGATAATCACCATTTGTTTCTAACTCTAATTTTTGTTTAAATGGCTGTTGTTTAATTTCAATCTTCACGCCTTCCAAGTTTGTTTCAATTTCTTGCTGTAAAAACTCCGTTAATTGTTTTGCACTATCATTGTCATAAGTTAATATCTCTAAAGTAATTTCATCTACTCCTAATTCTTCTTTCGCTTTTTCCCAGTATTCTTTTGCTTGCTCTTTGTCATATGTTAGTAACTCACCGTTTTCTTCGCGGAAATCTACTCCATCTGGGCTTGAGACAAATTCTTTTGGTAATAAACCATTTGCTGGAATAGAACCATTATTTAAAATAACGTCTGCTAGACCTTGTTTGTCAAAAGACATAGCAATTGCTTTACGTAAGTTTACATTTTGTAATTCCTCTACACCTTCATTTAAGCGTAAGAAGTAAACAGATGGATCTAATTCAGTAGCAAAGTTCGAATCGGAACGGTATTTGTCAACAAATTCTGCTGTAAGTCCTGTACGGTCAGCTTTGCCAGTTTCATATAAGTTTACTGCAGTCGCAGTAGTTTTTACAATGTTTACATTGATTTCATCCAGTTTCACATTATCTTTGTCCCAGTATTGATCATTTTTTTGATATTGCCAACCTTCTTCATGTTTCCATTCAGCTAATACGAATGGTCCGTTATAAATAGCTGTATCAGCCTCTAAAGCAAAGTTTTCTCCTTGTGACTCTACATACGCTTGATTTAGCGGCATAAATGTTCCGAAAACAGTTAATTCAGCAAAATATGGTACAGCATTTTCCAATTGTACTTCCAATGTATAATCATCCACAGCTTTGACGCCTAATTCCTCTACTCCTAATTCGCCGCTGTTCACTTTTTCTGCATTTTTAATATCGTACATAATATATGCATATTCTGACGCTGTTGCTGGGTCTAAAGCCCGTTGCCATGCATAAACAAAATCATTGGCTGTTACAGGATTACCGTTTGACCATTTTGCATCTTCACGTAAGTGGAATGTGAATGTTTTCCCGTCTTCACTTACATCGTGGCTTGCAGCAACACCTTCCTCTAATTTATCACCTTCACCTAAGCGATACAAACCTTCATATACGTTGTTCATGACGATAAAAGAAACTTGGTCTGTTGCTTTCGCTGTGTCCATAGAAGGAATTTCAGATGCTTCAAGTAAGTTCAATACTTGTTCGTCTGCGAGACCAGAGCTTGTACTTGCGCTCTTGCTATCAGTCCCCTTATTGCTAGTGTCCTCCGCTGTGGCATTTCCACATGCAGCTAAGGCAACACTTGATGCCAATACTACTGAGAATAATCCTGCTGCTTTCTTCACCATTCTTTTCTTCCTCCCGGTTCCTATCTTAGTTGTTTTCCTAAAAGCGTATTTCTAGCAAGTAATTAAAGTTCTTAGGATATATTCTACATATTTTTCTGTTATTTTCAAATATTCGATACTTTTTTCTTTAACTTTTTTTATAAATATTAAAAATAACATCAAATAGGTGACTTCCTACACTTATTTGTGCCTCATTCTTTCAAAAACTTTTTAACTATACAAAGTAAAATGAATTGATATAATAATAAAGATAACTTATTTTTCTCACAAGGAGGATTCTCATGACAATTTTTAAGGCATTAACAATCGCTGGTTCAGACACAAGTGGTGGCGCCGGTATTCAAGCAGATTTAAAAACCTTTCAGGAGCGGAAAGTATACGGTATGACTGCACTAACAACAATCGTAACAATGGAGCCTAATAATCATTGGGCTCACCATGTTCATCCTATCTCCCTTGAAACACTGAAGGAGCAGTTAGAAACAGCATTATCAACGGGGATCGATGCAGCAAAAACGGGAATGCTTGGTTCAGAAGAGGTTATTAAACTTGCTGCAGAATACATTGAAAAACACAATATCAAAAATTTTGTAGTAGACCCTGTTATGGTATGTAAAGGAGCAGACGAAGCACTCCACCCTGAATTAAATGAGTGCTTGCGTGATGTCCTTGTGCCAAAAGCACTTGTTGTAACACCTAATCTTTTTGAAGCTTATCAATTAAGCGGTGTTGGACCAATCACGACTGTAGAACAAATGAAAGAGGCTGCAAAAAAGATTCATGAATTAGGTGCAAAGTACGTTCTAATTAAAGGTGGAAAAATGGAAGGACAGCAAAATGCCATTGATGTTCTTTATGACGGAGAATCATTTGAAATGTTAGAAACAGAAATGATTCCTACTTCAAATACCCACGGAGCTGGATGTACAACTTCAGCTGCTATCACAGCTGAGCTTGCAAAAGGAAAGCCAGTAAAAGAGGCAATACATACTGCGAAAGAATTTATTACAGCGGCAATTCGTAATTCATTTGCTTTAAATGAATATGTGGGCCCAACGTGGCATGCTGCATACCGTGAATCTGGAAAATAAGATATTAAAAACAAAAGAGGTTGGCCTAAGAACCAAAAAACAGCTTATTAGGCCAACCTCGCAATTATACCTCATTCTTCATCATTCATTTCTTCAATGATTTTCTGCAAATCTCTCTGAAATTTTTCCAATTGAGCCCGCTGTGTCTCCGTTGCTACTTCAAGCGCATTGTTGATTTGCTCGTAGGCTTCGTTTACTTCTTGTTGTAAATGTTTCAATTCGTGGCCATAATTTGCATCTGTTTTGATGACATCATAATATGCGTCCAATGCATCATCTAAGCTTTGCTGAGCTGCTTGGAAGCTTTGTTGTTTGTCTTTATGGTACGGCATGATAACATCCCCCTTCTATTTTTATACCCTTATTATCCCAAATTTCCATATTCTTACTCGCATGATAAAAGAAAAAAAAGATATCCTAAGGGAAGGAAAGGAGAATCGTTATGACAAAACCAAAAAAAGAAAAACCTAGCCAGCCAGCACCATTAAGTGGCTCCCACAAAGTAAAAAATAAAAACCATTCGAAACAAAAAAATCATGCTCATCATGATATGTAAATAGAAATGAAAGGCTATATGAAAGGAGGAATTCATCCCTTTCATATAGCCTTTCATTTCTTAAAAATCATCATTTTTTTGACAAGGTATTTTTCCTTCCGTAACTGTTTTACCGTTCCCCGTTCCTGTAGCTTTTTTATTATATTTGTTATGATATTTTCGCCAGCAAACTGTCGAATTCCAATTTTTCGAATTCAGCCTTCAATCCATCTATATTGATATTGAGTTGTAACGCATCGAGCGTTAGATTCTCATATCCTTCTAAGTCACGATTGATGGTCGCCAGTTCTTTGCTCAAAAAAGCAATTTCTTTTTGTTCCATCAAACTTTTGATTGGTGAGCGTTTGATGCCCAAATGTTCTTTGAAGAATAATTTCAATTCTTTTTCCGACTCACTTTCCAATGCATTGTATATATTTTCAAGATTAGAGTATTCATTCAAAAGGCTGAGAGCTGTCACAGGTCCAACGTTTCGAACTCCTGGTATATTATCTGAAGAATCTCCCTCAAGTCCTTTTTTATCAATCATCTGAGTCGGCTTCAATCCATACTCTTCTTCAAATGTCAAAGGAGAATACTCGAAAACACCATCAGGGATGTTCAATGTTTTTACATTGATTCCGCGGCTTTGGTACAAGTCTTTTGCTTTCGATGTCACCAACCATACACGGGTATTTTCTGTAATCAATTGCAATGCATCCTGATCTTTTGTCATAATATACGTCGGGATTTCATTTTCGAATTTTTTCGCAAATGTACCAATGATATCGTCTGCTTCGTGAGATAACATGTTGAAACTCGGGATGTTACATGACGCTAATAGCTTCTGGATAGTACCGAACTGCTCACCAAGTTCCGGTTTTATCTCGGTGCGATTTGCCTTGTATCCTTCATACATTTTTCTGCGTACCAAATCCTCACGGTTAATATCCCATGCTACTGCAATATGACTTGGTTTTTGTTTTTGGATGATATTTATCAAAATCCTACACATCGTGAACACACCATTGGTGAAAATGCCGTCTTTTGTCTGCATCAGTTTTGAAGTATCTCCAGTCTTCATATAGGCGATATTCGCATTTGCAAAAAAACTTGTCACCAGCATGGAACTGCCATCAATCAATAATAATTTGTTCGTCATTCATTCAATCCCCTCTCGTCATTTCTCTATTTTATCACGAAATGTATATTTTACTAGGGTGAAAATTTGAAATTATTTTTTCCTGCCTAACTATCTTCTCATGCGTTAAATTTAGAGTTAATCGTTAGCGAAGTTCGTAGTGTTCCTATAATCAAGAACTATATGAATACCACTGTCCTCAACAGTTCCTCCCCACGAATAGTTAAAAGACCAAAATGTAAAATTCATATCTCGAGCTTCTTCCTGACTAAGAGATTGCCCATCTCCACCTATTCTGGATATCTCAACTGTTGTAAAACTGTCTTCCAAACGCTCCAATCCCCCATCGTCAAGCCAAGCAATGAGCGTCTCGTATGAGCTTGAATGTAGCGCTCCTAATTCACTTAATTCACTTATAGCTGTATTGTAGCTCAAATTTTCCCAACGAGTCTTTATTCCTACATTGCCTTCCTCATTAATCCACGGCTCAGCACCTAAAAATGTACCTGTCCAACCATATGCAATAATTTTTTCATACATTTCATCTTCAATCAGCTCGCCGTCTTCATCTGCAAAATACCAGATAACCTCTTCATTTTCATCGGGCAACATCAAGGTAATGTTTCCTTGACCATCATCTCTAGAATGCGGTCCCAACTCATTCTCTGACGAAGTTTCTTCAATTACATTTGAAATAGAGTTCCATATCCTTTGCTGTTCCTCTACTTTGTCCGTCTGTGCAACATCGCTTTCTGAAAGGACATTATTTTTTTCATTATCTCCATTACTTCCCTCCATAATCGGTGTTATCGAAGAGGTATTGTTCTCACCAGAAGCTGCAAAAACAGTCATTGTTCCCAAAATTAGTATAAGTGCTAAAGTTGTGGTGAAAATTGATTTTCTTTTCATCTTAATCATCACCTGTATCCTTTCTTCAAGAGAATTTTTACTAAAATTATTGTTCAGCAAACTATATTGATTTCTCTTTTCCTCCATGTTCAGCAAAGTTAACGCATATGATTTTTTAGATTTATAACCAAAACGTTGTAGGACTGCCTCATCACAAGCTAACTCGATGTCACGATTAGACAACCTATACATTGCCCATACAAATGGGTTAAACCAATGAATACAAAGAGTGAATGCAAATAATATTTTCGTTGCATAATCAAAACGTCTAATATGTATGTATTCATGGGTAAAGATATAATTCAGCTGTCTTACATCCTGCCAATCTATTACCTTTGGCACAAGGATGACAGGATGAAGTATTCCATAAGTAAGAGGAGAACTGATTTTATGTGTTTGCCTTACTTGGAGAGGACGAATCAATTTATTCTCTTCCAACCAAGTGCGTACAAATTCATTTTCTACAGGAAGAGAATCGCCTACTTTTCTCCGAAATTTATAATGATCAGCTAAAAAATATACTATACTGATTAGTATTCCGGCAATCCAAATACCGATAATCACATTCATCAGCAAGTTATTATTACTCTCCGGTTGCACTGTCATAATCGTCGGTTGACTTTCCAAAGGAAGTGTCGCCACAGGTACTAACTCATTTACAGAATTGACTGACGGACTTACACTGTTACTGATATCCCGAGTCTGCTCAGCTGGTATATCTGCACGATTAATGATATTCCAAATATTAAAAGGTAATGGAATGGAAAAAGGAATGAGAAGTCTAATTGCTACCATACCCCATATCAAGACAAAGATTAATTTAGAAATCCTGTCCATTGCTAGTTTTCGAATAACGATAGTCATTAAAATCATAACAGTACCTGAAATGATCATTTGAAGCATACTCATGTCATCACCTTATTCCAAATCCTTGATCATTTTACGAAGTTGCTCAATTTGATCAGAATTTAATTTTTTTCTATTAAGTAACGATGCTATAAGCAAATCAGAGGAACCATCAAACATTTTATCCACCAGTTCCATTGTTTCATGCTCCCTTACTTCATCCTTCGTAATAAGTGGATGACATACAAAGTTTCTGCCAGTTCGTTCAATTGCACCTTTATTGATACATTTTTTTATGACTGTATAAGTAGTCGTTTTGCTCCAGCCAATTTGTTCATTAAGTTGTTTTGCCATTTCTTTCGCGGTAGTATCACCATTTCTCCAAAGAATGTCCATCACTTTTAATTCTGATTCGAATAATTTGATATCCATACATTAGCTCCCCTTTCACTCTACTGAAGTAGAATATACTTTTATTCTATTACGATAGAATAAAAGTGTCAATTTATTTCATATTTTTTTATATCAAGCCTTTTCTGATTAGGTGAATATGATAAGATTTATAGGATTCTTGAAACGGATACAAATTTCTATATAATGATTGCAAAAAATCAAGGAATTATTATTATTAAAGATAATTGTTCACCGGAATTGGTTGATTTTATAAAAGGACTTATGAAATGATTTAGAACCAATCAAAACAAGCCATTTGCTCTTTTTTTTGCGGAAAAGAAGGCTTGTTTAAAACGCCTAATTCAGTTGCTCAGTTTGCTCCGACAATACATTTATATTATACGCATTGAAATATTTTCACATAATTTCTTTTGCTGTTAAAATAAAAGAAAGATAAAATGTTTGTCAAAATATAGTGTGTAGTCCCTATTGGGAGGTGGAAAAAAAATAGAACAATGGAAGAATAAATTTATATCTATCTTCATTTCAATTGCCATTGTGATAGTATGGTTTTTCTTATTTGGAATACGATTAATTGGTTTTTTTCTGGCTACTAATGAAAAAGGGTTACGAGAAACAGTGTGTGGCACACAGGGATGTAGTGATGCAATATTTTTTGTAAGTGCCACTCATATAGTCTTATTTTTTATTGTTATTCCACTCATTATTCCGCTGCTCCTCGTCATTTATTGGAGCATAAGGAAAAAAAGTTCCTGAACTAATGAGCACAACGCATAGGCTTAGCAAAAAAAGGATGGATTTTATGGATAGGGTTTCTCCCTCGCCTTTGAGTATGTTAGATTGCTGGAAACACAAGCAGACGCTTTATGCCAAAGCGTCTGCTTGTGTCAGTTCCAGTAATCAATATTCCTTTACCCAGTGTTGAGGAAGAACCAGGATAGGTGGTGCTTACTTTCATTATCACAAAATTATTAACTACCTAAGTGAAACTTTTCTAAGTGGAATTTACTAAAACTTTTAAAATAGTTAGCGAAGGGATTGGAGTTATGAGTAAACGAGTGAAAATCAATATTGGTTTATCTATTTTAGTGAGTCTACTTGCTTATACATCTATTGGTGAATTCATATTCCCCAGTTTTTCGGCATTTTTTGTGACTATTGGAATTCTTGTTATGGTTACAGTTTACTCTTCAATTATTGCTTTATTACAAAAAGAGAACCACTGGATAAGCATTATTACATTATTTATTGGAATTAGTCCATTCATCTACTTATTATTTGTTGTTGTGACATTCATAATGAACCCGGGTCCGTAGAGTAAAAGATATAACTGTAACCGTCAA